>NZ_JBYSYV010000004.1:238745-258066 GCF_058783805.1 Peribacillus sp. FW305-BF15
TGAAAAAGGACAAAGGCGCCAAAGGGAAAAAGGGGAAAAAAGGACCGAAAGATGGCACAGCCTCCACCGAGTCAGTGCAAACCGAGGAGCTCTCTGAACCTAAAGGTGATAAAGGTCCTCATAATGGAGAAGATTCAGCGGGAACTGGTGACGTGAAAAAGGACAAAGGCGCCAAAGGGAAAAAAGGATCGAAAGATGGCACAGCCTCCACCGAGTCAGTGCAAACCGAAAAGCTCTCGGAACCTAAAGGCGATGAAGGTCCTCATGATGGAGGAGATTCAGCGGGAACTGGTGACGTGAAAAAGGACAAAGGCGCCAAAGGGAAAAAAGGACCGAAAGATGGTACATCCTCCACCGAGTCAGTGCAAACCCAGGAGCTGTCGGAACCTAAAGGCGATGAAGGTCCTCAAAAAGAAGGAGATTCAGCGGGAACCGGTGAGGGGAAACATGGCAAGGGCCCCAAAGGTGCCAAAGGGAAAAAAGGGCCGAAAAAAAGATAGCATCAAAAGACAACTATGGGATATAAATATTCTTGTGTAATGTGGTTTAACCTTTTGAGCCTGGCGATGTCTTTCTTTTGGAGGGTATCGCCCAATCGCATTACGCCCACAGACATTTTTGAAGTTAGGAGCTGTCAATCAAGACAGCTCTTTCGTTATTCAATTAACACCCGTGGTTCTTCTTTGGTATTGTCATTTTTTGGAGGTAGGGATGTTTATTTTAATGGTAGTTTAATAACAGATTTCTATTTTGGTTTGGTTGGGATAATACATTGAATTAGTGATTTCAAGGAATGCTTCAGGCGTAAAAACATATTAAATTTTATTCGTATAACAAGCCATGTTAACCAAAAAATATTTACATACCATTTATGATTACTACACTGAAAAGACTGATCGTAATTCCTCCATTTAAATACTCAACAAATTATCATCCATTATGTCCTTAATTAAAGAAAAGCTGCCTTAAAGGCAGCTCTGATCTTTTTTAACGTATTAAGAATTCCAGCAAATCCTACTGGACACCATTACATAACCGACCGATATTCTCGACTTCAACAACGACTTCATCACCCGACTTGATCATGCAGCTGCCAGATGGTGAACCCGTGGCCAAAATATCACCGGGCTCAAGTGTCATTACCTGTGAAAGCCAGCTGATTAAAAATGGAATGCTTAGAGACATTTCATTGGTATTTCCGTCTTGGACGACGCGGCCGTTTAAAGTGGTCACAATCCTTAAGTTTGTAGGATCTACCCCGGTAACGATGCATGGTCCCAAAGGTCCGAATGTATCAAATCCTTTGCCCCGCGTAAACTGTGGATCTTTTTTTGTAAGATCTCTTGCTGTCACGTCATTAAATATCGTGCAGCCGAATACATAATCAAGCGCATCTTCTTCTTTAATGTTTTTTCCGCGCTTTCCAATGACAAGGGCCACTTCCCCTTCAAGTTCCACTTGATTGGATAGCTCGTTTGGAGGAAGGATAATATTCTCCTTGTCTGCAATAAGCGAAGATAATGGCTTTAAAAATAGGAATGGTTCAACAAGATTTGCCTCTCCACCCGTTTCCTTCGCATGACCTGCATATGTCCAGCCGAAATTAACCACTTTCGAAGGTTTTACAGGTTCCAAGATTTTCACGTCACTATATTTCAGCTCGACCCCGTCATACTTTATTTCCTTGTTGACAAGTTCAGCAAAACTGCTAGACAGTTGTAATATCATGTCATCCTCAACAATACCGTAATGTATATTGCCCTGTTGATTCTGATAGCGAACTATTTTTTGTGTTTTTTGTAGCACATGCATTATGAATAAACTCCTTTGATGATTAAGATTACCACAGATATTATAAAATCCGGTTCTACTATACTATAACATGCCTGTTCTTTTACGGGAAAAAAGAGCTCTCGCCGCGATTCCATCTTCATCTAAACAGACCTTTAGTTCAATAAGAAACTATGTATTTTATGGAACCTATCATTTTTTATAATTTTATCTGTCCATTGCCTTATATAGGCTGCAATACATATTCCGATTGGCAGCCCCAGTAGTACATTCCCCATGAAATGTTTACACCCAAACTTGTATAATATTTTCTAAACAAATCCAGTCTATTAAAGACTTATTGCTTATTGATTATCTCAAAATATCAAAACTTTTGTACTGGTAATTCGTCCCTTTTCAGCCAACCTGCCTTGTTAGTGCCATAAGAAAAAGGGCCAACTTCTCTTTAATAGAAATTCAGCACTTCGTTTCTTTGTATATGTTAACGAGTCGCTTTAGGCGGTTGACACACATCGCATTTACGTTGGTTATTATTTTTAAATTTCTTAAATGTTTTTTCAAAGTTGCTTCCACATGTACATTTAAATAGTAACTTTTGAGAAAAACCATGATATTCCGTCGTCAGCAACTTACTTTCCGAATTCTTCTCAACAAATTCTTTAATTTGACCAATCGTCCATTGTTTATTCATTCTCTTACACCTCCATATTTTATCGCTATGCGGAGGCTTTTCTAGGCATCCGTTCAAAAATAGTAATTTTCGTAAGTTATTCATTATAACATGAGCCGGCACTCAATCAAACAACTCGTTTGTTGCATAACCAAAAGGAGCTGCTGAACAGCTCCTGGAAATGCACCCGTTAGTTCAACAAAATCACTTAGCCTTATTATGCAATTGAAATGACTCTTCAGAACCATCCCATTTTACATTTACTTTTATAACTTCGCCTTCACCTATTATTGCTCCATTTTCTGATCCACCTCTAATTGTAAATACTTTTTCACTTGGTGGCTCTTTGTATGCCTCAGTTTTAGTTCCGCTTGAAGTGGTTGTTTCATAGGTATATTCCAGGTTTTTTATGGAAGATAACTCTTTCAAAGCCCCCTTATATTTTAATACAAGTTCATAGCTATCTTTGCTAGAATGAAGCATTAACAAGGATTTTAATTCGGATACCACTAATTTGGAAACCACTAAAAAAGATACTAATTCGGAGGAAATGACTGAGTATAATTATCAATTTACAGGAGAAAGCGAACATTGGGAAGCTGTATATTTTTATGAAGGAACTGAATTATGGGGAGAGAAAAACGAACAAACCACTAGAAAAAGAGCTGCCAAAAAGCAACTCTAAAGATAAAACCTCTTTTTTGTAATTAACCAATCGTCTTCAGAATATTTTTGACTTGTACGATATTGTTCTGTTCGCCGTCGTTCATCTTATAAACGAAAACGGTATTAATGACATTGTTAAAGCTTAATTTGTAAAAGTGAATGTTTGTATAGTTATATAAATCTATAAGCTTAGTATTCAATACTGCAATGGTATTACTGATTTGCAAAAAATCTTGGATACTGCTGATTGATTTTATTTCCTTTAATTTATATGGTATTTGATTATTCATAAGCCATTCGGTCACAGCTCTTGTATACATACAACCTATACTCAATACGAGCAATGTAATAGGTGTTTTCCAATCAAAATTGATGATATGGTCCTTACTTGAAATGATCTCGAATGTTTCGGATGCAACGATGTCATAAGTTAAGTCGGGATATTTCTTAATAGGTTCACTAATGAGTGCACAATCTAATTCAGAATTGTGCACTTTTTGGTTTATGGCATTACTGGAATCTACGGTGAAATCCACATCCATTTGAATGTCGTTCTTCATATTCAAAGTATTCGCGATATGGGCACCATAGATTTTCAAGGTTGTATGTGATGTGCCAAAATCCACTTTAGAGTTAGTTTGAATGGCACCAATGTTTTGTAAAAATTCTTCGTACTCTTGTGAAATAAGTTGAAGATAGTTTTTATACTGTATTCCTACGCTAGTGATTTTCAATCCTTGGGGCGTGCGTTTAAAAACAAGTTTCCCAATTTCCGACTCTATTTTTTTCACTTTAGCCGTAAGGGCGGATTGAGTATAGTTCGTGATTTCTGCAGACTTACTTAAATTTTGACGGTTTAATATTTCAATTTTCAATGCTATTTCTTTGATGTTCATATAGTTGGCACACCCTATAAAAAAAATTTATGAACCCTATCATTTTCCTCCATTTTACGCTTCTGGGCAGTCAGAGTAAACTCTAGTTAGTTAATAAGTAAGGGAGACTAGATAATGCTAGAAGCTAAAAATAAGAATTTATCCCACCGAATTATTATTGAACGATACATCAAGCATAGGGAGAGAATTTCTTAATGCATACATATTATAAATGGTTAATCGTATTGGTGGCCACGTTATCCCAAACTGCAGCAACCTTTGTGACATATGGCATGGGACCCATCGCTGCATTTTATCAAATTGAATGGAATTTAACACCCCTTCAAACAGGCTTCATTGTTTCAGCGGTCAATATTGGTCCGATGTTTTCAATGCTGGCATTCGGTTACTTGATGGATAAAAAAGGGGAAAAACACATTATCGGGTGGGGGACCATTTTATTGGGCCTCTCAGCTTTAACGCTAGTTTTTGTTAATGATTATATTGTATTGCTGCTTTTATTATTGTTGGTTGGTATATGGTACGGAAGTGCTCAAACCGGTGGAAGCACGGCCATCGTAAAATGGTTTCCAAACGAACATAGAGGTCTGGCTCTAGGGATAAGACAGACGGGAATACCGCTTGGAGGATCTCTAGCCTCTGTAGTTTTATCCTATACATATTATCATTTCAATTTGTCATCAGTACATATAGTACAAGGGATCGTAGCAATAATGGGAGGGCTGCTCTTCCTAATATTATATAACGAACCAGAAAGAACGGGTAAAACGGGATCAACCTCGGTCGGGTTCAAGGAGAAAATGAGTGTCATCAAGAATAATAAAGAGCTATATCCGATGTATATAGTGGGTGTTGTGATGATGTCATTACAGATGATTATCATTGGGCATTTTATGAGTTATTTGCATAACGAAGGGGGCTATGCATTAACAGAGGCAGGAAAATATTTAAGCGTCGTTTTAATAGGTGGTATGGTTGGACGGGTAGTCATCGCATGGGCGAGTGATCAATTCTTTGAAGGTAAAAGGGAAAGATTATTGCTTATTGTTATGGCTGCTACCGTAATTCTTACAGTGATGCTGCCACTCATCCTGACGGTTGAAATGGAAATCTTGATGCTATTATTTTGTTTTCTTTTGGGTTTTGTAGCCATTGGTTGGTATTCCATTTTTATTGCTTGTATCACAGAGCAATCGGATTCACGTTTTATAGGTTTAACGGTGAGTTCAGCATTGACATTAAATCAATTATTCATAGTCATAGCACCCTCTTTATTCGGTTTAGTCGTTAATCTATTGAACAGTTATCAACATGCTCTATATTTGGCCGGAATATCTGTAGCTTTGGGAGCGATTAATTTATACAGAGTAAAAATAAAAAAAAGAATGGATCATGGGATCACCACAAAGTTTGATCAAATTAATACAAACAACCTTGATAAATGAATAAATAGAAAGGGCATGTTTTGAAAAAAGATTAATCAAAACATGCCCTTATACTATTAATAGGATTGATCATTTTTGTGTTCCTTAATCAGCTAACGCACCTGTTAGTTCATTAAGGATATTTTTTTAAATTCCAAAGACCATCAAATGATGGCCCTTTTCAGGAACTAACACAGCTATTAGTGTAAGAAGAATGTTAACTTTTTTTCAGGACTTTTGTGACATTATTTCTAATGTGCTATGGAAATGAGGTTGACCGTGCGAAATGTCCATAGAGTAAGACTCGGACAAGCTTATCGTTTTATAATCGGCAAAAAAGCCTTCTAATTCACTTCTTGTAAAATAATGAAGAAACATATTTAAACTTTCATTATAAAACGTATGCTCAGCTAACTGCTCATACTTCTCTGGAGCTTTCTTTCTACCTGGTTCTTTATCATCAAAGGCATTAATATATACCAACCCATTTTTAATCAACCCATTTTTCACCTTTTCGATAATAATTTTAATATCCTTATCAGGAAAAAAATTGAGTACATTAGAAAGAATAATTAAAGAATATTTATTTGGTTCAATCTCAAAAGAAGTAATATCTTGAACTTTAGCGTTAATATTTAAATTGTGCTCTTTCGAAAGTTCCAAACATCGTTCTACTGCTGTTTCCGAAATATCGATACCCTCAACAGCAAATCCCTGTTTAGCAAAAAAAAGGGCATTTCTTCCCTCTCCAATACCTATGTCTAAAACCTCTCCGTTTTCAGGAAGCATTTCAACATATTGAGATAAGATACTATTAGGATTGAAACCCCATAAACTCTCAACATTTCTATATTCTTTTTCCCATATATTTTGTTTCATTTTGTCACCCCCGATTGTTAAAGTATTGTTTTCTATAAAATTTTCAGATATCGTTTCAACTAATAATTCAGGGCTATTTCAAAATACACTATCCAGAACTATACGATACTTGAATTAGAAATTTAATTAGCTTTTCTTGGTCCTCTTAAAAAATAAATAACCTAAAACACCTAAAATTAATGCTATACCTCCGAAAACAATAACTTGATATATAATATCCCCTAACATGACCTGTTCCTCCTATTCTAAAAAACATTTCCCTAAATCTATATACAAGATTTTCCCTAAAAAGGTTTCAACTGATAGTTTGATTCTAAAAGTCTTATTAAACTAACTGCCCCTTTAGTGCCATAAGAAAAAGGCTGCCGTAGCACCCCCCTTATTGAAGTAAAGCATCCATTAGTGAAAGAAGCCGTTGCTTATAATGGCAAACTCATAGTAACTGCCCTAATGTTAAATCCCATTTTTTCGTACAGTTTAATAGCTTGATTCTCTGCAAATACACTGAGGCGGACTTCAGAGTATCCATCTTGTCTTAAATGGTCAATGGCAGTTTTCATTAACCGTTTAGAAATTCCATTCCCTCTAAATTCTTCTATAACAAATAGTTCATAAATAAATCCACTCATCTTATCAGTAAATTGATCTTTACTTGCCCCTATAAGAATCCATCCCATTAATTTATCCCTCTCTGTTGCTATTAAATAATAGCTTCCCTTTTCCAATAGAGGTTCAACAAGATGTTTGATTTTTTCATTTGTAGGTTTTACTTCACCCAATGTGCCATCAAATACAGCTTGTGGAGAAAGTAATATAATCTTATTGAGTTCCGAATCGTTAGGTTTTCTAATATCCATTAATAATGTCGAGTCCTTTCAATATCCTTTTATAAAGTTTAGCATAATATCCCAATATTCTTCTTCCAAAGTCTATAATTACTTTGATTTCTTGTTCAACTAAACTGCCCCTATAGTTGCATAAGAAAAGGAGCTGCTGATCAGCTCCTGGTAATGAAGTAAAGCATCCGTTAGTTCTATAAGGGTATTTTTAAATGCAAATTAGTGCAAAATCAAATGCCACCAATTTGGTGGCCTTTTCTTCTGCACTAACATCCCATTTTTTAATAAAAATCGTTCATTTGCATTACTTTGGCACCTTTTGGTGGTTTGACTTCAAAGAAATTGGCATTAACTTCTACATTAACCTTAAAATCAATTACTTTCGAATCCTCAACTCGTTGATCACCATTTACAATGATTTCTCTTAAGATAAGCTTGGTTTCTTGATCAAACCAGAGTTCTGTGTTCCCTTCAATTAGGTATTTATCAACTGTTCTACCTAAAAAGGAATCAGATCCAAGTTTTTGAATCTTTGATTTATCCATTCCTTTAAAAAGTTCCTCTTCAAATGATTGCGATGAACGATTATTTTTCCGAATGGTAAATGTGTTTTTTTCTTTATCAAATTGTCCTACTAATTTCCCATCTGAAACGGTGTAATCTCCATTTTCGTATTTTTTAAATTCCTTTTCTCCTGATAAATAAGTTGTAAGTTTTCTGCCATCAGGGGATACTTCAACACCCATAAATGCTAAGGTTGGAGGCATTTTATTAAGATTATTTTGTATATCTGAAAAGTTACCCGAAATAACCAAGTTTATAGCTTTTTCAATTGTTTCACTTATTGCTGCTTTTACGGTAGGAATATTCCACATTCCTACCATTAGACCTGTCATTATCAACAATGAAGCAACAGCATAATTCCACTTAAATACATTTTTTAATTGTTTTTTACCCTTTTTATTTATTACTGATTTTATATTCACATTTTCAGTAAACTCATACTGATTTGCAGCACTTTGTAATGCTTCTTTCAATTTTCTTTCCATAAAAAATCCCCCTTTAACCATAAAAATGAGTTATTTGAGAGAATAACTTGCTTTAGTTTTTTTCTAGCATTATAAAGCCTTGACTTTACTGTCCCCTCACGGATATTTAGTGTTAATGCAATTTCTGAAATAGTGAGTTCTTGAAAATAATGCAACACAATTACAGCCTGATATTTTCCCTTTAAGGTTTTGACCATATCAATTAGAAATTGGTCCTCTTCTTTTAATTCGTATTCTTTTTCGGGATTATCATTGTTTTCGTGTTTATCCTGTAATTGAATAGTGAATCGTTGTTTTCTTTTTAATTTTAGTGAACAATTAATAACAATACGATTAAACCAGGTTTTAAATGATGCTCTTTTATTATCAAACCTTTTTATTGATGAGTGAGCTTGGATAAGGGCTTCCTGGACTGCATCTTCTGCTAGAGCATAATCGAACAATAACAAATAAGCAGTTTGTTGAGCTTGTCTCATATAAGGTTTCATCAAGAAGTTGAAGGAATTATCATCTCCTTGTATTGCTTTATGAATTAACGACATTTCATTCACCTTAAATGTCCCCCTCTCACCTACTTATTACCATTGAAGAGTTATACGGTTCATTTTTTAAACAATTATTTATCACAAACTAAGGATACCTTATTTATATGTCTGATTTGCTAATGGTCATATATTCAACAGACACCCAAATAAGTAGCCTTCTTACACTATCCTGCCCCTTTAGTTGCATAAAGAAAGAGCTGCCTTAAGACAGCTCCGATCTTCAGCTAACGCACCCGTTAGTTTAAGTAGAATGTTTCACAATCTTTCTCGAGGATAAAGTTTATGCGTCATAAAATATTCTCTGTTTATCTAAATGATTACTTAGAATACATCACAACGGTGTAGGAGTATTAATTTGTTCGTCAAAATTTAATTCTAAAAGTTGTCCAGCGTGAACCAATCCAGATCCAAATCCGTACATAAGAACTCGGTCTCCATTTTTGACTTTTCCCTTACGGATTCCAAGATCAAGAGCTAAAGGAATGGTTGCAGCAGAGGTATTTCCAAAGTTGACTAAGCTATAAAGCGTTTTTTCCATTGGGTATTCTAATTTTTCGCAAATTGGCTCTATCAACCTTAAGTTAGCACTATGAGGGATAAACCAATCAACTTGATCTAAACTCGTTTTTGATTTTTCTAATATCTGTCTTATACTCTCAGGAACATTCCTTACAACCCATCGAAAAACTTCTCTACCATTTTGTACAAGATATTGAGTATCTATTAACTCAATCCCATTGATCTTTTTTGATAGTCCAGGTCGATATACATGTTGTGCTCCTCTTCCATCACTTCCTAGGTGGAATCCAATGAAACTTTTTGATTGTTCATCTCTTTCAACTAATACCGCACCAGCACCATCACCAAATAAAACACATGTATTTCTATCCGTATAATCTGTAATTTTTGAGAGTGTGTCTGCTCCAATAACTAGTACCTTTTTGTGGAGCCCAGAAGAAATTAAACTGTGTGCTGTATGTACTGCATAAACAAATCCTGCACACGCTGCACTTAAATCTATGGCACCTGTTTGGGATATATTTAATTGGTCCTGTATGATACTTGAGACAGATGGGAATGGTAAATCTGGTGTGCTTGTTGCCACAATAATCATATCTACATCTTTGACTTCTTTATTATATCTGTGCATTAAATCTTTTACTGCAGATATGCATAAATCACTGGTAAATTCATCAGGACGGGTTATTCTTCGTTCATGAATCCCGGTTCTTTGAATAATCCATTCATTATTTGTTTCGACCATTTGCTCAAGTTCAAAATTTGTTAATTTTTTTTCTGGTACATATGTCCCGATAGCTGTTATTCTCGCCCCTATCATACGCTCACCCCATATATTTATTAGAAGTTAGTATTAATACCTGGTACTAATTATAACAATTTATATTGTTAATAATCAATTTAAATTCCTTTTTTTTCTAAAACACTTACTCCTTATTGAAGTAAACTGCCCCGATAGTTCCATAAAGAAAGAGCTGCCTTTAGACAGCTCTGATTCTTCAGCTAAAGCACCGTTAGCTCTATTCTGACTAACCACTTCACCAAATGTTCTTTATTAAGAGAATCATCATTCTTGGTATAAACATTAAGATGTGCCAAGCCACTTCAAATAAGATTGAATCCCTAAGCTCAATTAGGATTTCTTTAAAAAAGCCGTTCTGCCTTTCTTTTTTTATTTTTTTATTTTTCATCTGTCTAACTCCCAATAACTCAATATTAATTTAAATTATAATCCAATTTTCTTGTTGCAATAAATAGTTTGACACTCCTTTACTTCATATATTAATCCATCAGCAAGGTCTCAATCTTTGTTTAATTATTCTGCCCCTTTAGTTCATTAAGCAAAAAGGCCACCAAATGGCAGCCCCAGATCTCAACTACCGAACCTCGTAGGTGAAGAATTTTCTATTTGGAATTTATGTAATAAACCAGATTATCAGTCCATTCACCAAATTCAAAAATAAATCCTTTTCTTAAGCATTCAAACTCCATTCCTACATTCTCTGCTAACTTATAAGAAGGTGTGTTATCAACGTTTATATGAGCCTCTATTCGGTGGAAATCCAAGTCTTTAAAGGCGATATTAAGGGCTTCTTTTACTGCCTCTTTACAATAACCATTTCTCCAATATTGATTATGTATAGTGTAACCTATCCTACCCCATTGAAAGTCATTTCTCTCTAAGGTGGAGAAGTCTATCGTTCCAAGATGTGTACCGTCTTCTTTCCTAAAGACACCAAAAACATATGCTATATCATTCACTGCTAATTCTTGATGTTTTTCCACTAATTTGGTAAACCATTCCTCTGTACATTCACTCATATCAATCTTCCCTTGATCATACCTGTGTTGAGATGGAAGCCTATTTTTAAATTCGCTAAGCCAATTTTTAAAATCATCTTCTTTTAATGGTCTTATTACTAATCTTTCCGTTTCTGAAATGCAGTCAAATTTGTTCAAATAAAACAACCTTTCTAATTACGTCTTTTCTTAACTCTTAAAATCTCTCCCTTTCAAAATAAATCCAATTATTAACTATTCGCCTTAACAGTAATAATCCCTTTTTTGCAACGTATTCAATCTTCAACTAACCTGCCCCGTTCGTATTATAAAGGTCAGCCAGTTATTTCTGGTTGAACAATTTATATATCGATATATGATAACGGTAGCCGGGGTAGAACGTTCCTGCCCGTGGGGCTTGGACCCCGTCAACTAAACAGTTCGCCCCCTACTTGTAGAGTTCCATAACAAAAGGAGCTGCTGATCAGCTCCTGGCATGGTTAGAATGCAATAAGAAAGTGTTTACCTATTAATCCACTCTAACAATTCCATACGGTTACCAAAAGGGTCGGAAATATAAAACCTTTTAGCACCTGGAAGTTTATCGTCATCCATAACATCAATACCGTTTGTTACCAGATGTTTTCTTAATTCCTCTATATTTTCTATTTCAAAAGCAGGATGTGCTTTTTTGGCTGGATAAAATGGTTCTTCGATTCCTATATGTATTTGATAATTTCCAAATTCAAACCAAACCCCGCCACGTTTCTTTAATTCTTCAGGTTTTTCAACTTCTTCAAAACCTAAAATATTCTTAAAAAATTTTCTTGCAGTGTCCTCACTACCTTTAGGAGCAGCGAGCTGAATATGGTCAATTGATTTAAAAATATAAGGCATTTATATCCTTCTCCTCTGACTTCAAATGGATATTACTTTTGCTATTTCCAATTCTACGCTAATTGGAATGATAAGGAAATTTAAAATTGTTAATTATAACCATAAGTCCTCCTTATGGAAATAAATCTTTTGTTCTTCAACTAAACTCTCCCGATAGTTTATTAAGAACAAAATAAAAAGGACCCTTGGTCCCTTAAAAATACTTTCTATACAAGTCTCTCCGCATTGCACCACTTAGATATGCATAAATTTTTGTAGTTTCACTTTTTTCATGACCCATTAAATTTTGAATCACTTCTAGAGGCGCTCCATTATTCAATAAATTTGTGGCATAACTATGTCTAAGCTGGTGGGGATGAATGCTCTTTTTAATGTCCGTTCTCTTTGCTACCAGTTTTATAATGTTCCTCGCTTGAGAAATACTCATTCGATGGGGTGCGCGTGTTGTCACAAATAGTGCTTCCTCATGATCTTTTCGCTCACTTAAATATCGCTTCAACCATATTTCACAACGAGTATTGAAGTATACTTCTCGTTCTTTACGCCCTTTACCTAAAACGATTGCTGATTGATTAGAGAAATTGATTGAGGCCCTATCTAGAGTTATTGCTTCACCAATTCTGCATCCTGTAGAATACATAAACTCAAATAAAGCATTTTCAAATGTTGTATGACAAGCTTCCCGCAAATGTTCAATTTCCTCTTCAGACAAGTATTTTGGTACCCTTAACTCTAATTTTGGTTCCTTGATTTTGGAAGCAGGATTTCCATTAATTAAATTTTCATCCTGAGCCCATCTAAATAAAGATTTAATAAATCACAAGTTAAATTGAACGTAATAGGCCTTTAATGTTTGTTGAGAATAACCTTGGATTTGCTTATCTGCCTTATATAAACCCCATACATCAGTTAAGATCATACCTGTTTCTCTCCAATCTATACCGTATTAATAGTCAGTATAGTCAAAAGAATAACTATTATACTAGATTAGTAGAGTTTTCATTAAACAGTATCACCTGTTAGTCTAAGAAGAAAAAGCTCTCTTAAGACAGCTCCAATCTTCAGCTAACGCACCCGTTAGTTGAACAAGAATAGTAGATTAATCTTTTAAAAAAATATTTAGCATTTTACGATTTGAATTTCGTTTTAACATAAAAGCTAAAAGTCCTAAAGCTATAAAGATAATAATAAAACTATATGGAATAAGGTAATAGGAACTAGGTGGAAGTGGAAGTGCGTAAAGGGTTACTCCTTCTGCACCGATATATCCAACTTCAGCGTACCAATTTTTATTTTCATTTGAGAAAAACCAATTACCTGTCTGTCCGTATTTTATTACTTCCTTCATTTCACTATAAACTTTTGGGAAATCTCCACGATCAATAATTTCTGGAGTTCCTTCTGGCTTTTTATATAAAGAAAAATTCACTAATTTATCATCAGTTATCTCCTGGAACTTTAAAATAATTTGATTTTTTTCAGCTTCTGATAATTCTTTATCTCCTGGCATATTAATTATAGAATTAAGTGTATCTTGTACTTCTAATTGTTTATCGCCAACTAATTTGTCGCTTACTATCAAACTTATTAAAATTCCTAAGCCAATAATCAAAAAAGTAAACGCGATGCGATATAGGATTTTAACTATTTTGTTTTGTGCTTTAAATAAATCAAGCAATCCTTTGGTAATTTGATTTTTATCACCAAAACGGTTGATAGCAATAGAAATTGCTTCTTGTTCACTTTTCCCCTCTTCTTTTAATTCCTCGACAGTTTCTATTAAATGCGTTTGCATTTCTTCTTTCATTTCTTTTGCTTCTTTTCCACTAACATTTGCATATATTGAATTCACAAATTCATCAATTTGTTTCATTGTTTTTCTCTCCCTTCTAAAAACGAATCAATAATGTTTTTAACAAACTCCCATTCCTTACGTTTTTCCTCAAAACCTGTTTCTCCGAGTGGTGTAAGTTTATAATATTTTCGCCTTCCTCCAGGACCTTGTTCATCACCCCAGTAAGACGAAATCCATTTATTTTTTTCCAAACGCTTTAATGACAAATAGAGCGTCCCTTCTTTAAGTTCAAACTGATTATTACTCTTTTCTCGAACTAATTTTGCTAGTTCATATCCGTACATATCCCTACTATGTAAAAGTGAAAGAATTAACGTATCAATATGTCCTTTTAAAACTTCCTTATTCACTTCCATTTTCCCCACCTCCTTGTACCAATATAATTTATATTACTCTATAATGCAAGGTACTAATTTTAAAAAATACACGTCCCTTGTTCAACTAAACTGCCCCTTTAGTTCCATAACAAAAAGGTTGCTTCAGCAACCTCCCTTATTGAACTAAGCACCTGTTAGCTTAATATTTTTCTATTCTTTATTTCTGTTCATTAAGTTGAAGTTTGAAAATAGAGGATAATGTTTCACCGTCTTTCCCTTCCAAAACGCCCCATACCTGCTTTTCATCCTGCACGTCTGCAGAACCACTTTCGTCGAACCACACCTTATATTTTTGCCCTTCCTTGTTATCCTGGTCTATAAACCAAAATACAGCATCTTCTTTGCTTTCTTTATTAACTGATGCTGTTTTATCAAATTTTACATCTGCCGTAATGTTTTCAATTTTTTTCACATCATCTTTCTCTGATATACCTTTTCTATCACTTAATACACCGTTTTTCTGTACCATTTGATAGCCAACAACTTTTGCTTCAGGAGAACCCGAAGTTTTAGAGGAACTTGAACATCCCCCTAACGCCACAATGATGACAACCAAACTTAAACTCCATAATAATTTCCTCATACTCACACCTCTTTTTCCTAATTGTACCATTTATAAGAAATATAGGATGAGGAATTACAATCTTTTATCAACTCTATTTTACTACTTCTTATGCAACTATCCTGCCCCTTTAGTTCCATAACAAATAGCTGCCTTAAAGACAGCTCCGATCTTTAGCTAACGCACCTGTTAGTTTAAGTAGAAACCTTCACAATCTCTTCTAAACTTTAACATAATCCAATCCCTAAAATATGTTGTTCTAGAATCTGGTGCAATACAAAAAGACGCCTTCTTATTAAAGAAAAGCGCCCGTTTGTTGAATTAATATAAAATCATTTAATCTTGTTTACTTTGATTGACCTTAATTAATTTATCAAGCTTCTCATTTTTTTCTTTGTCTAATTTTATTTTTTCATTCATGAACTTTATTACCTTAATTACAAAATAAATAGCAAAAACAGTAAGAACTAAATAAAAAATAATAGGTAAAAAAGCTACAAGAGCAAATAATCCATCTCCACCGTTAATCATTTCAGACCTCCAAAAATATTAAATATATCAATATTATACAATATCTTCTTCAATTAAACCGACCGGTTAATTGGGGGTTACTTGAATTCGAAAGTAGGATAATGGTAATAATCAATAATCTCACATTCAAAAGGCCGCCAGTTGGCGGCCTTCTTATGACACTAACGCACCCGTTAGTTCATTAAGACATAACGAATTATTGTCCATACTATTACAGTAAAAAAGCCAGCTTTAAATGCTGACATTAATTCACAAAGAAAAATTTATTGACCATTGACCCAGTTGGTTTAACACTGCATCAAGATTAAATTTTACATCATAATGATTTGGCAGTTCTTCTTCTGGAAGGATTTCTATTACACCTCTATACTGATTCTTTCCTATCTTTTCAGCGTTAAGAACTCTAAAAACAGCATTAATTCGTTTCCCATTAATTGAAATGTCTGGATCAACAATCCTGTCTTTCGTTACATCAAATTTAAGATTTTTTTCAGATTTTATATGATATTCAAGACCAATTCGTTCGTGCCCATCCTTTACAACATCACCAATTGTAAATGTTATACCATTATCAATAACTGATTTATTTATAGGCTTTAATGTTCTTTCAATCTGGCTAGCCGATGTTTTATCATTTAAATTTGTAAAACAAAACATAAATATTGTTATTAAAGCTGATATCGCTATTCCTATTCTAAAAGTTCTTTTGGACAACTTGGTCACTCCTTTTAGTTTTTATCCTTTTAGGATAGCTTTTTCTATAGCAACCTTTTTATACTTTTATTTTCTTATAGAACTAAACTGCCCCGTTAGTTGCATAAAGAAAAAGCTGCCTTAAAGACAGCTCCGATCATCAGCTAACGCACCCGTTAGTTTAAGAAGGATCAGCTTCTATAAACTGTTCATAATACTTTTTAGGGTTACTTATTTTGTTTTCAATGAAAAATTCAGCCTGGTTTTTAACCATATCAATATAGTCACTATCAATTTGACCCTTACGAGTATTCTCAACACTGCCTTCAACCTTAACATAATTTGATTGTACATTTACAATTACCGTCATTAGTTTCTTATCTTTAAACGAAACTGTTCCAATAACTTCTTTATTTTCTAAATCAACAGAAGGATAGTCCACTGTTATCCCAGAGGATTTGTACACAGTAAACCCCGGGATTGGTACCATTGGTCTAATATATTTAAATGTAATATAAAGACCAATGCCAACAATCGGTATCAACAAAATTTTCAAGACAAGCGAACCACCCATTACTGTCCTCCTAACAACAATTCTCTTTCCTAAATAATACCATAAAGTTAAAGTTCCTTCTTCAACTAAACTGCCCCGATAGTTCCATAACAAAAAGAGCTGCCAAAGCAACTCTCTTATTGAAGTAAAGCACCCGTTAGTTGAAGAAGGATGTACTCGAATCAAGGTGTGATAGAGGGTCGTTGAGGATTACACAGTCGATAATCACATTAATTACCTTCTGCTAAGTAATAAGGTGTTTCGTAACCTTGGCAACCAATGATAGAGTATTTGTTTCCTTCAACTAAAATTTTCTCGCATCCAAATGTGTTAATTTCACCACTACCGTACTCATCTCTAGTGGTATCCTCAGTAATTTCAAGCTGCTCTCCGTTATATGTTAAATCAGTTAGTATTGGGTCTCCTTCCTTTGTGTAAGCAACCACACGAATACTATCCTTTTTCCCTGTTTCTGTATTCTTGATAAATTCTTTTAACCTAATTTCGTTTTTAATATCACCATTATTTCTATTCACAATATCAGTATCAGAAGGAACAAATTTTTTTGAATCAGTCTCTATATTGGCACAACCAACTATAAGCAAAAACATTATGCTGACAGTTATAAAACCTAAATATCTTATCATAAACTCCCCCCTTTATTTATATGACGTTATAAATTGTTTTAAGGTTTCACTTATGGAACTAACCTGCCCCGTTAGTGCCATAAGAAAAGAGCTGCCTTAAAGACAGCTCCGATCTTCAGCTAAACGCATCCGTTACTTGAAGAAAAGTGATACAAAAATAAAGCCAATAATGATTACAACAATGAGAATTCCCGTACCTTTCCAACCTAAACTTCCTACTAAATCAGCAAGACCGCCACTGTTTGCTTTATTAAAAGCATCATTCAAACTACCAGTCGGATTTCTTTTTAATTCTTCTTGTCTTAATCTCTCTCTTTTTCGTTCAGGAGTTTCTTTGTTTTCTTGCACTTAAAACAACCCCCTATAAATTAAACAACTATTCTTTTATATTTTACCATAAATAACCATTCCCCTTATTGAACTATCCTGCCCCGATAGTTCCATTAGAAAAGCTGTCTTAAAGACAGCTCCGATCTTCAGCTAACACACCCATAGTTCATTAAGACTTATTGTAGAGTTGAAATAAATAGTGCAGTAAGGATTAATGCCAAAAGAGAAAAAGATTAATTTTTCTTATCCTTTTCAAGTAAATCAATAATTCTATCAAGCTTTTGTTCGATATTTTCTGACTTGCTTGGTTGTTTAGTAACGAGAGAACGAACAAGAAAAAACACACCAGAAAATATTCCAAATATAAAAATAAGGAAAATTAGTTGATATAACATATCGCCAATATTCATATTAATTCCTACCTTTACAATTACTGGTGTTAGTGTACCATATTTTTTACTACACAGTTCTTTAACACTTCGCTTATGGAACTAAACTGCCCCTTTAGTTGCATAAAGAAAGAGCTGCCTTAAGACAGCTCCGATCTTCAGCTAACGCACCCGTTAGTTCATTAAGGAATGATTCAATATTCAACTATATTTAGCCATTGACCATCAGGACCAATGGTTATGTGAGGGATATTATTTGATTCAAATATGTTGTAAATATCAATGTTTTTCTTGTTTAAGATATTTAAATTTTGAGATACATCAACCTCTGAAAACACTAGCAAATCCATTGTTGTAGACCGTAAGTAAAATTCGTATATATATTGTTTCTTACTATCCTTTACATATCCTAAAAACCCTATTGTTTTTGGAAAAATGCGTGTTAGAGGGAACGGAAATTTATTAATTATAATAAAATCATTTGAAAGTTCGTTAAATAGTTCTTCTTCCCATTCAGGAATAACGGCATAGATATAACAGTCTTGCTTATAAATGCCATTGATTATATCAACAAACTCCTGTTCATCTATTTCTTCGTCAAGCAATATTTCCCTTACCTTCGGAACACTTTTCAACCAAATCACCCCTTTGTCTAGATTATACAATTTGATTTGGGTGTTTTCCTTCTTCAACTAAACTGCCCCTTTAGTTCCGTAATAAGAAAGGTTGCCGCAGCAACCTTTCTTATTGATATTAAGCACCTGTTAGTTTAAAACATATCCCATTCCATTTTGGGCAAAGTAACTGTAACTAAAACAAGGAGGTAGTCATGGTTAAGAAAACGATACTTACTATATTTACATTATTTCTTTTGAACATAGTCGTACCAACTCTAGAGGCAAAAGCTTTAACCTTCGATGAATTGCCGATCAAACAAACATCGAAACAATGGTCGGTTCAAGTAGACAAAGCCGATCAAGGTAAGGGGTTTGTAAAACCCGAAAAGGGAAAATTTCATACTTACTCTTTAGAGGTTAATAACATTGGTAAGGATATATTGTCTGCAGAAGTTCATATGTTTAGAAATGAACCTAACTCTACAACGAAGTTTTCACTTTTTAGTTGTCCTGATGAAAAGGAATGCAATAAAGAACACTTTGAAAGAGCGATTTCTTTAGCAAAACAATTGAATGATGGGTATCCTTATCGATTTAGCAATTTCCTTTTGGCTGAAAAAGCTACGGAATTCGAAGTAGAAATTGTTTGGACTCAAAAGGGGATGGAAGGCAGACCTTTAAAAGAAACATTTACATTCACTGCTGAATAACAAGAAAAACAAAAAGGCCGATTATTTGAACTGCACCCCAATTGTTAGACACCATCTAACAATTGGAGGTGCTTTTTTTATGACAAAATATTCATTAGAGTTG
>NZ_JBYSYV010000005.1:0-255312 GCF_058783805.1 Peribacillus sp. FW305-BF15
CCGAAGAAATGTTTGACTTGCTCATTTGCTTTTTTGATAGTGTGTGCTCACTTAAAATTTAACGTTGGCGCTTTGTTTTGTTCAGTTTTCAAAGAGCAATTTCGATGTCGTTTCTCTCAGAAGCGACCTCTATAATGTAACACATTCTGTCACGTTTCGTCAACAACTTTTTTTAAAATCTTTTTCAACAACTTGTTAGCTGTTTAAGTTGCTGTCTTAGCGACAAGAAATAATATACCATGTACTAAAAATGTTTGCAATACGTTTTTTAAAACTTTTTTCAAAAAAAAACATATTCACCTATTTCCTTCTATATATTCTTTACATCATCACACTCCTCCCCTACATCCGGGCCATGCCCATGTTTTATGATTAAACGAAGCATATTTCCAAAGAAACACAAATAGTCATATATAGATATCTTTTTTCCATGAGGTGAAGCAATGAATCTGCCATTAATCGGATTACTCATTTCCTACAGTATGGCCCTTTACTTATTCAGTACCGCTTTTTATGAAGCCATCAAGTTCAGCAGAGAAAAAGGCAAGGTGAATGGTACGACGTTTTTATTCAGCTTTACTTTCGCTTTGATTTTCACACGGATCACCTATTTGTTTCACCCATATTAGATAAAAGCAGTAAGTCGGGAGACTTACTGCTTTTATACGGAGACTTGCGCCTCTTTATGTTCCTTGCTTTTCTTTTCATCCTTTAAGAACATCATCAAACCACCCAATATGATGGTACCTCCAAGGACCTGCGTCCAGAGTATCGGTTCATCTAATATGAAGTAAGCCAGAATTGTCGCTCCCACCGGTTCAAGCAATATTCCCATCGAAAGCGTCGATGTGCTTAACCATTTTAGTGACCAATTGAATAAAGAATGTCCTAATAAAGTCGGGAAAATGGCAAGCAAAACGAAATAGATCCAATCGGAAGCAGGATAAGGCGCCAATGCCTCTCCCTTGAAGATCACATAAAAAAACAAGGCGACGGCGCTGATTGCATACACGACAAATGTATATGTTATAGAAGAGATGCGTTTTCGGACATTTTGACCAAACAGTAAATATCCGGTTACGAGCGCACATGCGACAAGCGAAAGAACATCTCCCCAAAGCGCCATGCCGCTGATTCTCAAATCACCCCAGCTAATTACAAGGCTGCCTGCTATCGCAATGATGCCGCTCAATATTGCCTTCACTGAAAATCTTTCTTTAAAAAACAGGTAGGCTCCGGCAAAAGCGAATAAAGGCTGGAGGGTTACAAGGACGGTTGAACTTGCGACCGATGTGTAATTAAGCGATTCAAACCATAAGATAAAATGAAAAGCCAAAAACACTCCTGCCGCAATCGAATACAGCCAATCCTTTTTTTCAATGAATTTAAGTTCATGACGGTATTTCACCACGAAAACCGGCAACATAAGAATGACGGTAAATAATAAACGGTAAAAGGCGATAACACCCGATGGAGCGGTCGCCAATTTAACAAGGATGGCTGAAAACGATACGGATGCCACACCGATTGCCAACGCTACATAGGGATTCACTTTTGGCATTTGCACTTAGATTCCTCCTTTCAACGGAATTACGTTACATAGAACTCTATTCTACTATGTTAAAATTATTAGGGTAGTTTTTTTTGAAAAACGGGTATATGGCAACAGACGATTTTATTCTTCGATAATAATTCGGAAGTGGTGAAACAAAATGGAATGGACATTCGACCCTCAATCGGAACTGCAAATCCTAATCAAATTGGGGATTTCAGCTCTACTTGGACTAATTATCGGCCTAGAGCGAGAAATGAAACGGAAACCCGTTGGATTAAAAACAAGCCTGGTCATTTCAATCGTCAGCTGTTTATTAACGATCGTTTCCATGGAATCCGCTTATAAATTCCCGGGTAGCGAAGACGTTAATATCACAATGGACCCCTTGCGTCTTGCGGCCCAGATCGTTTCCGGCGTCGGTTTTATAGGTGCTGGCGTCATTCTCCGGCGTGACAACAACAGCATATCCGGTTTAACGACAGCCGCCATCATCTGGGGAGCAGCGGGAATCGGGATTGCCGTTGGAGCTGGTTTTTTTCTCGAGGCCATAGCCGGCGTCATCTTATTGATCATTAGTGTGGAATTGGTGCCCGCAATCGTCACCTGGCTCGGACCGATGAAGTTACGGCAAAAAGAAATCTTTCTGCAGCTGGTCGTACAAAATAAAGATGACATTGCAATCGTACTGAAAAAAATCAAAGACGAAAAAATATTCATCAAGAATCTCAGAATCAAAGATGTGGCAAATGACAACCACCTTTTGACCCTTAAAGTTCTGGTCGATCACAAAGTCAGAACATCGGAAGTGTATTACACCGTCTCCAATCTTAAGGAAATTGCACGGGTGGAAATCGAAAATGTATAAAATTAAAGGCCGTTTGACTGCACTCAAACAGTTCATAAAAGGGGTTGGGAATTAAACATTCCAAACCCCTTTTGAAATTCTCCTTAACTTTCCGTTAAACCATTTTTGACCCCTTGGCAAGTCCAGTTGGGCATCAATGAATGGCTAAGTCTTGCCTGCTTAAACCAATCGAAACTTCCACAATCCTCAGTTTTTATCTCCAGCATCAGAATCTAACACCTATATATATGGACATTTACTATCATCCATCTGTCAGGGAGGAAGTCTAGTGTTACGTGACTTCACTGTAGCCTAATCCATTATTCATCTAAGGGTCCACTCTATACATTTATTATAATTACAAAATGACCAAACCGATATCCTGCTCTATTCGTTTATATATAGTGAAAGGACGAACTCCGGCTTAACTTAAACATTTTAAAGGAAGGTGGTCAGGACAACCAGCATGATATTGACAGGGATATAAACCATTATCAAGAAAATAATTTCCCGAGGTGAGTGATGTTTAAAAAAATGAAGGTAAAAAGTAAATGGATATCCTTACTATTTGTGTTTTTCATACCAAATGTATTAGGTGCTTCTTCTATTGAAAGTAAAAGCCCAGAGTTGGCGACAGGCTTTGACACCCACATCACCAACAATTCCCTTGCCGTAAGCCCGGATGAACAAATAGCGATTGTCTCGGATAGCCGTGAACAATCCATCCTGGTCTATGATCTTACCAAAGGCAAGCTGCGTAAAAAGATCGACGGCTTCGGTTCACCGAGAAACATCGTGTTTATTGATGGCGGCTCAGAGTTTATCGTCTCTGATAGTACTCTCGGTACGATTCGTTTTTACAGCTTAAAAAACTTCACCTTGAAAGATGAAGTTGTCGTTGGTCCAGGTGCATTCGGGACCGCTGTCAGTCCGGATGGCAAGACATTGTATGTGAACAATCAAGCACACAATTCCGTCACGATTGTGGATCTGGAAAAACGAAAACCGATTGACGTCATTACCGGTTTCGCCCAACCAAGGCAAGGCATTAAAGTCTCTTCGGACGGAAAATATATCTTTGTCACGAACTTTCAAGGAGATAAAGTGTCTATCGTTGATGCCGCCACAAAAAAAATCATTCGTGAAATAACAGGGTTCTCCAGTATTCGCGGAATCTCGATTACCGCTGATGGAGGAACATTATATGCAGCCAACAGCGGACGCAACAGCATTTCCGCAGTGGATACGCTAGATGGTACTATAAAGGGTGAAATCAAAGTGGGACGCGAGCCATATGGCGCCGCTCTATCTCCTGATGATAAACTCCTTTTCGCAAGCAACAAAGCTGATCATACGATTGACGTGATCAATGTCGCTGATCACCGCGTAGTTAAGACAATCGGGGGGGTCAAAGAACCAAGGCAAGCAATCGTCTTTAGCCAGGATGGGGATCAGGCTTATGTATTAAACCGGGATCTCTCCATTGCACGTGTTGATGTTAAAACATACACCATCACGGATATAATTCAGGATAAGTAAAAAAATATAAACTTAAAATACTAGAATCTGATGAAGCACGTGATAAATGAAAATGAACCCAGAGATGGATTAACATGAAATCTTTTGCGGCAGGTCTTTTACATCCAATCGTATAAACAAAAAATCTGTAGCTACGTGATTCATCGCGTCTCTAGTCTGATCCGTTTGACTGTCCTCAAACGGATTTTTTATCATTTTTGCAAAAATCTCATATTTTATATTGACTTTTCACCAAAATCCGATAAAATAATTATTGTACCTCAATTCGGGGCATTAGCTCAGCTGGGAGAGCGCTACGCTGGCAGCGTAGAGGTCAGCGGTTCGATCCCGCTATGCTCCATTTCCGAAAACCCTTGATATATCAAGGGTTTTTTCTTTTTGTCAATTTGTCCACCACTGCCCCCTAATATTTCTTCAATCACTGCGATAAAATTTCCATACTTTTTTTAAACGTAATGTATGAGCCTTTTCCTCTCTCATGCTCGGAACATATTTTTGCTTTTATAATAAAAAACCTACCTCCTTTAAGGAAGCAGGCGCACAAATACATCGAAATAACTAATAGATTAACAAATTAACAATCCTTCAGGACACTAGATGCGATAAGCTGTCCTAGTCTTCGTATTCCCTCGATCATTTCTTTCTCATCGGCATAACTGAACGAGAGTCGGAGAAACTCAGTTCCATCGTTTTGATCCAAGAAAAAGTATTTCCCTGGAACATACGAAACACCATTAGCCAGAGCCTGTGATAATAACAGCGATGTGTCCACTCCTGGAGTTTTCACCCATACAAAGTAACCGCCATCTGGAACATACCAGGAAACGGATTCTGGAAGGAATTGTTCCATCGAATGGATTAACGCAGTGCATTTAGAACGATACGTATTTTTTAAAAGGTCGAGCCGTTTCTCAAAATCGGTGTTTTCTAAGTATACAGCCATTGAACTTTGAGCAAACGGATGGTCTAAATCTTTTTTAAACCACTCAAAAGCCTTGATGAATTCACTTTCTCCCACTATCCATCCAATCCGCATTCCTGGCGCAACAACCTTGGATAATGACCCGACTTGGAGGACTCGCCCGCATTTATCAATAGATTTTATTGGTACCGGATTTTCATCGAAGGATAATTCCCCGTATGCATCATCCTCCAGAATGAGGAAATCATACTCGATGGAAAGCTCCAATAAATGCTCCCGGCGCTCATTTGTCATAGTTGTTCCAGTTGGATTTTGAAAAGTGGGGATTGTATATAAAAAACGCGGGAGGGTTTGACCTGTGCGTTTCCTTTCATCCAGCATTTCCTTTAATCGGCATGTTTGGAGTCCCTGTTCATCTATGGGTATACTAATAATCCGTTTCGTATAGTTTTGAAAAATCTCCAAAGCCTCCATGTAGGTGGGAGACTCTACTGCTACAACCGCTTTATCATCAAGAAGAACGCGGGCAATAAGATCAATCCCCTGGCAAGCTCCTGATGTAATCAAAAGCTGTTCTTCCACAACGCAAATTCCACGCTCTGCCAACCTTTTCTGGATTTGCTTCTTTAGTCTTGGAATTCGCGGACTTCCGAGATAATGGAGCGGCAAATCCTGCTCCTCATCAAGAAGTCTGGCTACAGCTTCCTTAAGCTCCTCAGCAGGAACGAGAGCAGGATCAGGATAGCCTGAACTCAAGCGAATACAACCATCTGGCAGATCTGGCATCCATGCACCGGGCGGATCATTCTTAAGTGCCGCTTTAATGTTCTCAGAAAAAAAAGATTCAACATTCACTTCAACCAAACACCTTTCCTTCAATCAAATCTTGATTGATTCTCGCAATCTTTAAAGTTAGCTGCTTATTATAAGATACAAATCATAACCTACTATTAATTTTAAACGTTCTTCTGATGAGGGACAACAATCCCTCTCTTTATATTTTCCAAATTCCGGAGTCCCTCTTACACGTAAAAAATAAAGAAAGGCAGATCGTCCGCCTTTCTTCACTTTGTATTCAACTCATTCCATTTCTTTACCATACGTTTCGGTGCCGCACGTAAATAACCTTCTTGAATTAGAGAGGTCAATTCATCCCAGTCTTCCCTATCCGGATTTTGAATGGAAACCCAACCGTGACGTCCTATATATGGGGTTTTGAAATATTTCTCTTTCTGTAGCAATAATTCTTGAGTTTCTCGATCTGACTTGAATGACAAGCTGAATCCTTTCTCGCTTTCACCAGAAATCACGAAGGATTTTCCATTGATTTTAAAAGTATTGTGACCGAAACCATCAATATGTTCAACAGCTTCCGGCAGTGCAAGACAGATATTGCGTACATGATCAAGCACGGCTTCCGTGTATCGTGATTCCATGTTTTAATTCACCTATTATCCACTCTATTTTGCATTCACATCGGGTTGATGAATTCCAAAAGTATTGCCTTCGGGATCGATATAGTATCCTTGCCAAGCCATTCCGGGCAGGGCAAATTTGGGCATTGCGAGCTTGCCGCCATTCTCGATAATTTTAGCTTCCGTTAAATCGTAGTGTTCCACGCCAATGGTACACGCAAATGCATTTAACGCTTGGCCTGTTTCCGGCGGAGCACTTTGGCGCTGCATCAAAGCACCATCGATGCCATGTTCATTCTCATTGCCAGTCACTGCTCCAAAGTAAGGCATCCCTGCATAATCACTCCAGTCTTGAAATGACCATCCGAACACCTCTCCATAAAACGCCTTTGCCCGTTCCATGTCATTCACATGAATTTCGAAATGAACTATTCTTCCCATGATTTCCTCCTAAGGTACATATGAATTATCCATTCACTTACATTATTCAGTCTGTGTTCGCTGCCTATTTATCATTATAATTTAAATGGAAATAAATTCAAACAAATTGAAGCTTCATCATACAACCAACCCGGGAACCGCTTTTCAACTTTGAATCCCAAACATTTGCGAAACTATGTGTATATTTTTGTGAAAGCTGGACGATACTGCTAGTAAATCATTCTAGGAGGTTATCAAATGTTTAGATTCGGGAAGAGAAAGCCGCGAAGCAAGGTCGGTAAATTAATCGATAAGCACGGATATACCCAAGAGGAGTTTGTAAGTGCGTCAGGAATTTCACGCAATACGATAAGCAGAGTTTGCAGCGATCCAAGGTATGTGCCGTCAGCCGGGGTTTTAAAGAAAATCATGAAGGCGGTTCGAAGTATAGATGCAGGCGCAAAGGCAGATGACTACTTTGATTTGTAAACAAAAAGGCCTGGCTTATGGGCGGGCCTAAATGTATTTTTCAATTCTTGTTCATACTCTCCTATCCATGCTCCCAAAACCCAAGCTTTCCTTTCGGAAATAACCTTCATTCCAACGGCCCCGGCTTTTCAAAATTCAGCTGAGATTCAACGACATCCCCTGAATTAAAATCCCCCACTTCCATTAGGAGCGGGGGATTTTCTTCATCCTCGGCTGATATGTATTGAGGTTCTTTTGTCCCTTTTAGACAAACCCTGCAGGGATTTCTTTAAACAAGGGCTAGTTATCGATTAGGGACAAAAGGTTATGTATTCCGCTTGAGCTATTTTCGGCCGACCATTTTCTTTATGAACTGAACCACAGGTGACACGATGGATTCATTTACATTCGTAAGGGCATAACCGATCAGACCCAAAATTACCAGGGCCATTATTAATCCTACTATCAATCCCGATGTTTCTCTAAGTTCTTCAAGTACAGCATCCATTCATTATCCTCCCCGGCTTGCCGATGCACTTATTTTTACGGTTTTTCACCGATTTCAAGTCTGAAAGCTTCATTTATCGTTTTTTCTTCGAACATTGACCGATTCTTTTAAATAAGGTTCATTATAACGCATTGGATGATTATGGTCGAGCTGCCACTTTTAAACGCATTCATATTAGTCCTAATCACTAATAAAGGCTTTACCTCTAGCGTTTCTCTTTAAGTCAAAAGATAAACCTTCATTACAACTGCAGAAATGTAAACCTTTTCATTTGTCCAAAACCGACAAAGAAATGACAGAATTATTGTTTTTTAAGAACATTGAGAATATTGTCGAAAAACCTTAAGCTTAATTTAAGAAATACATCTTCTTAGGGGGTGCGCTTTATATGGAAGCCATTACAAGGGACTTTTTCTTATTTTTATCTAAGAATAACCTGCTTAATAATATTGCTAAAAAAAGCGGAGGAAATTTTGCTGCTGGAAAGATCATTGGGGGAACTGATTTCCAAAGTTCCGTTAAATTCATTAAACAACTTAATAATAGCGGCTTGTCGGTTACAGTCGACCATCTTGGGGAATTCGTTGATTCCAAGGAAGTGACTCTGGAACGTACGGCAGAATGCATCGAAACCATCGAAATGATCAGCAGGGAAAAACTTGATTCACAGGTTTCTCTGAAAATGACTTCTTTGGGACTTGATATCGATCATAAACTAGTGATTGAGAATATGACGAAAATTCTTGATACAGCCGAAAAACATAAAGTCATGGTCACGATCGATATGGAAGATGAAGTTCGCTGTCAGGCAACAATCGATATCTTTAGACAGTTCAAAGAAAAATACAGCTGCATAAGTACTGTTCTACAAGCATATTTATTCCGCACAGAGAAGGATTTGGAGGACCTTGGCCAATATAAGCCATTCCTGCGTCTCGTAAAGGGTGCCTACAAGGAATCTCCGGAGGTGGCTTTTCCCGAGAAGAATGATGTCGACGAAAACTATAAAAAGTTGATTAAGCAAAGTCTTCTTAACGGAAATTATACGGCCATTGCCTCACATGATGACAAAATCATCGAATATACAAAAGAGCTGGCCAAGAAATATAACATCCCAAATACACAATTCGAATTCCAAATGCTTTATGGCATGAGGAACAAGACTCAATACGAATTGGTCAAGCAAGGTTACAAAATGCGCGTCTATGTACCATACGGTCTGGATTGGTATGGATACTTCATGAGAAGGCTTGCAGAAAGGCCATCCAATATTGCCTTCGCCTTCAAAGGGATGGTCAGAAGCTAAATATACTTTTAACATTATTAATTGCTACAAAAAATCTATTAAAAGGTGTGATTATCAATGATTTCATATAAACACGAACCATTTGTTGATTTTACAAACGAGGAAAACAAAAAAGCATATCAGGAAGCACTTCAAACTGTGGAGGGCTACTTAGGGCAAGACTACCCTCTTTATATCGGAGCAGAGCAAGTGACGACTGATGAGAAAATCGTTTCATACAACCCTGCAGATAAGCAAGAGGTCATCGGCCGCGTATCAAAAGCGAATAGGGACCTTGCTGAAAAAGCCATGCAGGAAGCTGTTACCGCTTTTGAAAGCTGGAAAAAAGTGAAGCCAGAAATCCGCGCTGACGTTTTGTTCAAAGCGGCTGCCATCATTCGCAGACGCAAGCATGAATTCTCTGCGTTATTGACGAAAGAAGCGGGAAAACCTTGGAATGAGGCTGATGCTGATACAGCGGAAGCAATCGATTTCCTTGAATTCTATGCTCGTCAAATGCTGACTCTTAAAGATGGTGTGCCTGTTCAAAGCCGTCCGGGAGAATTCAACCGCTATGATTACATTCCATTAGGAGTAGGCATCATCATTTCTCCTTGGAACTTCCCATTTGCGATCATGGCAGGTACAGCTGTTGCCGCTATCGTTACCGGGAACACGATCCTGTTGAAACCAGCTTCTACTACTCCTATCGTTGCTGCGAAATTCGTTGAAGTGATGCTTGAAGCAGGCCTTCCAGCAGGTGTGTTGAATTTCGTTCCAGGAAGCGGAGCAGAGGTCGGCGACTACCTGGTCGATCATCCTAAAACACGTTTCATCTCCTTCACAGGTTCACGTGATGTAGGTCTGCGCATTTACAAACGTGCTTCAGAAGTGAACGAAGGCCAAATTTGGCTGAAGCGTGTCATCGCTGAAATGGGCGGAAAAGATACAATCGTCGTCGACAAAGAGGCAGATCTTGAATTGGCTGCTCAATCGATCGTGAAATCTGCATTTGGCTTCTCTGGCCAAAAATGTTCTGCTTGTTCCCGTGCTGTCATCGTTGAAGATGTATATGATCAAGTTTTAGCTCGCGCTGTTGAATTAACAAAACAGCTTACAGTTGGTAATCCTGTAGAAAATCATTTCATGGGACCGGTTATCGATCAAGCTGCTTTTGACAAAATCATGAGCTATATTGAAATCGGGAACGAAGAAGGACGCATTCTGACTGGAGGAGAAGGAGATAGCTCTACAGGCTACTTCGTTCAACCGACAATCGTTGCCGATGTCGATCCGCAAGGCCGCTTGATGCAAGAAGAAATCTTCGGGCCAGTCGTTGCCTTCACAAAAGCGAAGGACTTTAACGAAGCACTTGAGATTGCCAATAACACTGAATATGGTTTGACTGGGGCTGTCATTACGACAAATCGCCTTAACATGGAAAAGGCACGCGAAGAATTCCATGTCGGGAATTTGTATTTCAACCGCGGCTGTACTGGTGCAATCGTAGGTTATCAGCCATTCGGCGGGTTCAACATGTCAGGAACTGATTCCAAGGCAGGCGGACCGGACTACTTGCAGCTTCATATGCAAGCAAAAACAACATCCGAAACATTCTGATAATGTTCCATAGAGCAATTTTGAAGATGATTTGAAATCCCTATGGTTTCCGTATCCTCCATTCTGGATACGGAAACCAAAATGAGGTTAAATGGAGGAAGTGACAAATAGGTTGCTTCCTCTTTTAAAACAAAAAAATATAAATTTCAACCTGAAGGGAGTCTTTTATGGATTACGCATTAATAATTTCGATCAGCATTTACATGGCTGGCATGCTTCTCATCGGTTACTTCGCATACAAAAGGACTTCCAATTTAAATGATTATATGCTGGGCGACCGGGGTCTTGGACCTGCTGTCACTGCATTAAGCGCAGGTGCCGCGGATATGAGCGGCTGGCTTTTAATGGGTATGCCTGGTGCCATGTTCGCAACAGGACTAAGTTCCATCTGGATTGTAATCGGTCTCACGTTAGGAGCCTATGCGAACTGGCTGTATGTTGCACCAAGATTGAGAACTTATACGGAAGTCGCCAATAACTCGATTACGATTCCCGCTTTCCTGGAAAATCGTTTTGGCGAGGGCTCACGGATCTTAAGGCTCATTTCGGCATTGGTTATCCTGATATTCTTCACCTTTTACGTTTCTTCCGGAATGGTATCCGGCGGAGTCTTATTCCAAAGTACATTTGGCCTTGATTACCACTCAGGTCTATGGATTTTGACAGGTGTCGTCGTCGCCTATACTTTATTCGGCGGATTCCTGGCAGTAAGCTGGACAGACTTTGTTCAAGGTATCATCATGGTCGTCGCCTTGGTTCTTGTACCGATCGTCACCCTTTTCCATGTTGGCGGTTTCGGTCCTTCGATCGACACGCCACGTTCCATTGATCCAGCTCTATTGAATATTTTCACAGGGACGAGCTTTTTAGGCATCATCTCATTGTTTGCATGGGGACTGGGTTACTTCGGACAGCCGCATATCATTGTCCGCTTTATGGCGATCAGCTCTGTTAAGGAAATCAGGAAAGCCCGTAATATCGGGATGGGCTGGATGATTTTCTCCAGTGTCGGTGCTATGTTGACTGGATTCATCGGAATCACGTATTATCACCAGAACGGACTCAAGTTAGCTGATCCTGAAACGATTTTCATAGAGTTAGGGGAAATACTATTCCACCCATTCATTACTGGTTTCTTGATTTCAGCAATACTGGCAGCCGTCATGAGCACGATTTCTTCGCAGCTTTTGGTTACCGCCAGCTCTTTAACCGAGGATATATACAAAACCTTCTTTCGTCGCTCCGCTTCAGACAAAGAACTTGTTTTTCTCGGCAGACTTTCTGTACTAATCATTTCAATCATCGCGCTTATTCTCTCTTGGGAGAAAAATGACACGATTCTTGGACTTGTCGGGTATGCTTGGGCTGGATTCGGTTCTTCATTCGGTCCATTGGTCTTACTAAGCCTCTGCTGGAAACGGATGACAAAATGGGGGGCATTAGCAGGGATGGTCGTAGGTGCAGGCACTGTAATCTTCTGGTCCATGGCCGGATTATCCGATACGCTTTATGAAATGATTCCTGGTTTTGGCGCAAGCTTGATTGCCATCATCGTGGTCAGTCTCCTAACAGCGAAACCATCAAAAGAAGTAGAAGCTAAATTCGAGGAATTCGAAAAAACTTTAAAACAATAATAAACCCCCTAAAAGGAACGGTATTTTTTCATATACCGTTCCTTCTTTGTTCTTGCCCCTATACACATCATTAGTTTAAAAGTATTATTAAACTAAGTTGTCATATACTTCAAAAAATTGCAGGGGGCCATATATGTCATTAGAAAAAATCCTGACACTCACAAACATCAACGATATAACGGATATGGTCAGCACTTATTTAAAAAAACCAGTCGTCATCGAAAATGACCAATTTTTATTGCTGGCATATAGTTCATATTATATCGAACACTTCGACCAAGCCAATCGGCAAACCATCTTCACAAAGCATTGGCCGATTCCAATCCTGGAAAAATTCATGGATGAGGGCATTGTCGAACAGCTTAAAACAGTGGAGCATCCCTTTAGGGTGAAACAAATCGAGGAAATCGGGTTAAATCAAAGGGTCGTTGTGAGCGCCGTTCATAAAGGACAGGTCTTCGGGTTCATTTGGGTCCAAGAAACGGAAATGATGACTGATTCCGATCTGGAATTTTTACACGAAGTTTCCCATCATATCGGCAAGCTCCTTTATCAGAAAAAACAGATAAACATGAAAAAAGATGAAGGAAAAAATGAGTTTTATCAAAAGATCATTGACGAAGTCTATCAAACGGAAAATCAAATAAAATGGGAAGCCGCCAATATGAGTCTTCTCATTCCGGAAACCTTCCTTATCAATGTCTTTACCATCGCTCAATCCGATGCGGAACATTTCGATGAATTAACGGATACTGTCAGTCTATTCGCCAATGCATTGAATCATTTTACCCATGTATTCACAAACCAATTGAAGATCATCGTCCTGATTGGCAGCAACGGAAAAGGGAAAGACCTGCTTATCGATAGCGCCAATGATTTAACGAACACCGTTCTTTCCCAATTCAATGACAAAAAGGTATTCCCGGGAATCGGAAATGAGTACTCTTCGATTCTTCAATTAAGAAAATCCTATCTCGAAGCCCTGGAAGTGATCAACGCAGCCAAATTCATCGGTGAACCCGAACAGCTTCCCTTCCAATATAGCAAGCTTGGGATTTTCCGTTACCTCGAAATGATCTCCAACCATCATACTAAAACGAGTTATATCAATACGGATTTAGAAATTCTTCAAAAGAAGGACCTGGAAAGCCAAACCAAACTCCTTCAAACACTGGAAATATATCTCTTGAACAATTGCCGGATCAAACCGACATCGGAACAGCTATACATTCATACCAACACATTGAAATATAGATTGAATCAAATAACCGATCTCACCTCAATCGATTTTGATGACTTTCATTCGAGAATGCAACTATACATCGACTTACAGCTTATAAAGCAGAGATCTTAAAGAACGTCCCGGGTGATTCAATAAGCGAAGGAGAGAAGAAACGCGGCGAGGACTGCCGGTTTCTTCTCATGCTTTACCTCTTTACTGGACTCACCTTATGCGGAAACTTTAGGCCACCCAGTACGAACAAAATCCATGGTTTCCTCTTTCGATAGTTTGCTAAGACCCAGAGTTTCAATGGTTCTTCCACTTTGCGGAGTGCCCCCAACAAGAATTTCCCGGCTTATCGCTTGAACCAAGAACCATTCCGTCTTTATCCGTGATAAGTACATCATGACCGATTACTTCACTTGTTATGTTCACAATTTCTTGAGCTAATTTGGCTAACATATTATCCCACCTGGTTATCGCAAAACCATGAAAAACCAGCTCGTAAATAACTTGAGCTGGTTTTTCATGTATCTTCTTCTATCAAATGAATTCAAGGGCATTTTCCCTCTAGAATGCAAATACCCCGATAATCACATTCCGAATACAAAAAAAACGCCAGCGATTCCGCCGGCGTATGTTTTTGCATATGAATCAAGATACTTTAATCGCACCCAATATTTCCTGTTCCAATTGATTGGTTCTCTCCATTTTTGTTGATTCCGTCCATCCAAAATATCCAGCCATATAATCGATCACTGCATGTTTATGCGTTTGGACTAAATCGATATCGAATAACAGTGTCCCCGTCCTGCGGAAAAAGAAATCCACTGGGGTTGCGGCCATTTCATGATCAACTGCGTATTTCAGCTGTACGAACAATTTCTTTGGAAGACCGCTGTTCGCTCCTCCGTCTCCTTCGTTTTTGGCGATATCGAATAGTACAGGTGCGTTGGACCCGTACATGGCCAATATCTCTTTGGCGTCCTTTGCAGCGAGCCCTGAGTCAACTCCCATTTGAACATGTTGCTTGATATAATCGGAGAAGTTTCCTGATCCCCCGACATCCCCTCCGGAAATCGGCATGCCTTTCGTGCTGCTGGCTGGATAAGTTTTATTGGATTGCTGGGCTAGCTTCCCTGACAAAAGGTCGACCGTCGTTTTGGCCATTTTGCGATAACCGGTCAATTTCCCACCAGCAATCGTGATAAGGCCAGAATCGGACTCCCAGATTTCATCTTTCCTTGATATCTCAGAAGGATCTTTCCCTTCTTCAAGAATCAACGGCCTTACCCCAGCCCAGCTGGATTCGATATCATCATCCGTAATGTTCACTTCTGGAAACATATAATGTATGGACTTTAATAGATAGGCACGGTCTTCGGAAGTAACGGTCGGCACTGCAGGATCACCATCATAAAAAGTATCCGTAGTCCCTACATAAGCTTTACCTGCTCTCGGGATGGCAAAAATCATCCGGCCATCAGGCGTATCAAAATAAAGTGCCTGCTTCAACGGGAATCTCGATTGGTCGATGACCACGTGCACACCCTTGGATAACTTCAGCGTCTTCCCATTTTTCGATTGGTCCTTCTCACGAATGGAATCCACCCACGGACCTGCTGCATTAATAACTTTGTCTGCGTATATTTCATAAGCATCACCTGAAAGCAAATCGGCCACTTGGACTCCGTTCACCTTACCGTTTTCATATAACAATTTATCTACTTTTGTATAATTTATCGGTGTTGCACCTTTATCGACAGCCGCCTTCATGACTTCAATCGTAAGACGTGCATCATCTGTCCGATATTCAACATAGTAGCCTCCGCCCTTCAGTCCCTCTTTCTTAACGAGAGGCTCCCGTTTTAGTGTTTCATCCGCCGAAAGCATTTTCCTGCGTTCAGATTTTTTAACCCCTGCAAGGAAATCATAGACCCGAAGTCCAATCGAAGTACTGAATTTCCCGAAGGTGCCTCCTTTATGCATCGGTAACAGCATCCATTCCGGGGTGGTCACATGCGGTCCATTCTCATATACGATTTCTCGCTCTTTACCAACCTCGGCAACCATTTTTATTTCAAATTGCTTCAAATACCGCAATCCGCCATGAACAAGTTTTGTCGAGCGGCTTGAAGTACCAGCAGCAAAATCCTGCATTTCAACCAAAGCCACTTTCATCCCCCGGGTCGTTGCATCCAGAGCGATCCCTGCACCGGTAATTCCCCCACCAATGACAACCACATCAAATTTCTCTTTTTTGAGAGTTTCGACCGTTTCTTCCCGATATATATTTGAAAACCTCATGCTTGACTCCTCCTTTAAGTATTGCATTCTATTGTTTTTTGTATGAATTGGCGCTGTCCACTCGTGAATTCTGCACTTTTACTCATGAATTCGCGCGATTTACTCGTGAATTCGCACGATTTACTCGTGAATTCACACGGTTTACTCGTGAATTCTGCACTTTTACTCTGAATTCTGCGTTCACTCGCGAATTCGCGCCATTTACTCGTGAATTCACACGATTTACTCGTGAATTCGCTCCATTTACTCGTGAATTTACACGGTTTACTCGTGAATTCGGTCATTATATTCAATTGGTTCATTTGTTCGCATAAGTTATATAGATATTAATATCCCTAATCTGCCGTTAAAAACAAAAAAAGAGACCATAAATGCACATTATCGAATTAACGATAACGCATTCATGGTCTCTCCTGTTCTCCGGCCGAGTTATTAACTTGATTTCATTATAGCATACTCCAGCTCATTTGAGAAAGAATTCATGTTGTTTTTTATTTAAATGCCATAGCGGCATGTACGGCTTTCTTCCAGCCTTCATATAATTTTTCACTTTCTTGCTCTTCCATGGATGGTTCAAAGGTTTTGTCCACCGCCCATTGCCGGGAGATTTCTTCTTGATCCTTCCAATACCCGACAGCAAGGCCTGCTAAGTATGCAGCACCTAATGCTGTAGTTTCGTTTATGGTCGGCCTCTCGACGGGCACACGTAATAAGTCACCCTGGAATTGCATCAAGAAGTCATTCTTGACTGCCCCGCCATCCACTCTTAATGTTTGCAGCTCGATTCCTGAATCCGCCTCCATTGCATCAAGGACATCCTTCGTTTGATACGCAAGTGATTCAAGTGTGGCGCGAATGAAATGTTCTTTTGATGTGCCACGCGTCAAACCAAAAACGGCACCCCGCACTTCGCTGTCCCAATATGGAGTTCCAAGTCCTACAAAGGCCGGTACCACATATACTCCATCCGTACTTTCCACCCGTTTTGCATAGGCTTCACTGTCCTTGGCATCATGCAGCATCCGCAGGCCATCGCGCAGCCATTGGATGGCGGAGCCAGCTACGAATATACTGCCTTCCAGTGCATATTCGACCTTCCCATTCAAGCCCCAAGCAAGGGTCGTCAATAGTCCGTGTTCGGAGCTGACAGCCTTGGTTCCTGTATTCATGAGCATGAAACAGCCTGTTCCATACGTATTTTTAGCCATTCCTTCCTTAAAGCAGGCTTGGCCGAATAATGCTGCCTGCTGATCACCGGCTGCCCCGGCGATTGGAATCGATTGGCCGAAGAAATGATAATCGATCGTACGTGCATATTCCTCAGAGGAAGGCCTCACTTCCGGCAGCATCGACTTTGGTACAGTCAATATCTCAAGCAGTTCTTCATCCCATTTCAGTTCATGGATATTGTACATCAATGTCCGGGATGCATTGGAATAGTCCGTTACATGAGCCTTGCCTCCTGATAGCTTCCAGATCAGCCAAGTATCGATGGTACCGAATAACAGCTTGCCTTCATCCGCCTTTTGCCGCGCCCCTTCCACATTATCGAGGATCCATTTCACTTTCGTTCCGGAAAAATAGGCATCTATCAACAATCCCGTTTTATCCCGGAATAGATCATTAAGTCCCTTTTCCTTCAACTCATCACAGATTCCACTTGTTTGCCTGGACTGCCATACAATCGCATTATAGACAGGCGTACCTGTTTCCTTATCCCAAACGACTGCCGTTTCACGCTGATTGGTGATCCCGATACCGGCAATTTGCTCTGGCTTTACACCGGATTCAGATAGTACACCGGCGATCACCGCCAGGATCGACCCCCAAATCTCATTGGCGTTATGTTCGACCCAGCCTGGTTTAGGGAAATGCTGCGTGAATTCCTTTTGGGAGGAATGGACGATTTCCCCCTTTTCATTAAATAAAATCGCCCTCGAACTTGTTGTTCCTTGATCTAATGATAAAATGTATTTTTCCATTGTGTATGCCCCTCCTTTTAATTAACTAGCGATATTTCTGCTATCCAATTCATGTGACTGTTTTTTACCAAAAGCATAGGCTACTATCAATAGTACCAGGCTTGCACCCATAACAGACCAAAATCCTGCCGTTATTTCCCCCATAAAGAATGCTTTATAACAAACGGCACCAAGTGAACCCCCTACAATCGGTCCAACGACCGGAATCCATGAATAGCCCCAGTTGGAATTTCCTTTACCAGGTATCGGCAGCAAAAAGTGAGCGATGCGCGGCCCCAGGTCGCGGGCCGGGTTAATGGCGTATCCTGTTGTTCCCCCAAGTGACATCCCGATCACGACAATCAATAACCCGACTGCGAATGGGTTTAGGCCCTCTGTAAAATTATTGGCCCCTATAAATAATAGACCAAGAATAAGGATGAAAGTTCCAATCATCTCACTTAATAGATTTGAAAATGTGTGCGGGATTGCAGGTGAAGTCGCGAATACACCAAGCTTCGCCCCTGGATCATCCGTAGCTTTCCAGTGTGGCAAATAGTGCAGGAATACTAGAGTTGCGCCGAGTATCGCGCCAATCATCTGGGCAACGATGTAACCGGGCACATCACTCCATGGAAATTCTCCAATAATGGCAAACCCTACTGTGACCGCCGGGTTTAAATGCGCCCCGCTTATGGAACCCACTGCAAAAACACCCATGGTAACCGCCAATCCCCACGCAATCGTGATAACGATCCAGCCGGCATCTTTTGCATAGGAACCCTTTAAGGATGAACCTGCCCCAATACCTGCTCCGAATAAAACTAAAATCATCGTGCCTAACACTTCTCCCCAAAATGGAGTCATGATAAAACCCCTCCCCTGATAATTTTTTAAACCTTGCCAACAAATAAAAGGAGATCCACAGCAGAACCATCTTCATAAAAAAATTATGAATAGATCTGTTGTGAATCTCCTAGTCTCCGTCACATATATTAACTTGTACTGTAAAATATACTAGGTTATGAAAACGCTGTCAATATTTTGTGAAAAATTAATCTATTATTCTGTAATTTTTTTCATTTTTTCCCTATTAGACGATATCCCATAATTCAGTTTTTGAAGTGGTGATTGACGAGGCGCCGGCATCAAGGGCATTCAGGACTTCCTCCGAAGTACGTATGAGGCCGCCTGCAAAAATCGGTGTCTGCAATCGTTCCTTCACTTCTTTTATCATCCATGGCATGGCGCCCGGCAATACTTCGATATAATCTGGCTTGGTTTTCTGCACCAGCTTATAACTTTTCTCAAGCGCATGTGAGTCTATTAAAAAGATTCGCTGGATGGCAATGACCCCCTTTTGCTTCGCCTTCAATATAACGCTTGATTTAGTCGAAATCAGCCCATAGGGGTTATATTCCTGACAAATGAATTCTGTCGCGTACTCATCACTTCTTATGCCATGGATCAAATCGACATGATAAATCATTTTCTTATTATGCTGCTTTGCCATCATACTTACATTTTTCAATTGTGAGATATGCAAATCAAGAAACACACCTATTTCATAGGAACTTTCTAGAAATCTTTCAAAATCCTTCATGCTTGCTGAAGCAGGCAAAATCTTCTGATCCATCATTATCCTCCTCATTACCAGAAAAACTCAAAACTTCAAGTCATTTAGTATATTTTAAAGAACTTGATTTATCAAACACATTTTTTCATGAACCATGTAACCTTAACACTATCATACCTTTCACACCCTTTATAGATTGCGGCAAAGGATATATGTAAAATATCCCCTTGAATCATAAAGAGAGTTTCATTTTCAATGCACCTTCGACGAGTTCATACGATTTAATTGTGCCAATTGGAATTTTTCTCACGATGCTCCAAGCATTAACATTCATTTTGATCGTTCTTTTTTCATATTCAAAAAATGGCGGTCTGTTAAATATCCTTTGGTTGATGAAATCCCTGTCAATTGGTTCCATTTCGACTAATTCAAATGAAATCGTTCTTTTTTCCACATGAACCGGTTTTAATGTAATTCGGAAAGCCACGTTTTTCTTAAACATCATTTTTTTCACTTCCATCGTTCCGGAAAGCACAATATGCTTTGGCTTAATTTCGACTTTAATATCCTGATCAGATGATTTCATTTTTATGATTCTCTCTATCATGGCATCAGTTACCGTAATCGGTATGCCGTTTTTGAATGGACTCATCCTTGCATTCCCTCCCCACTCAAAGCATATGCCGGACTCCCTGATGCCGTTAACATTTCAGCCCGGATTAATAAACGGTATATTCGAAATATTCCAGCTCCACCCCTTGACCTTCGTAAAAACTACCTGTATAGTCATAGTTAATTTAATAGACAACTCTTATCCAGAGAGGTGGAGGGACTGGCCCTTTGATGCCTCAGCAACAGACCGATCTTGTACTGTGCTAATTCCAGAAGTGTAAAAACTTGAAGATAAGAAGAGTATATAGCTTTGTTGCCAACACCTCTTCTTTTTTTTAAGAAGAGGTTTTTTATTTTTAAAAGGAAAGAAGGAATCAACATGTCAATCACATTAACGAAAGCACCATTCAGGGCGGACCACGTCGGAAGTTTATTAAGACCGGAACGTTTACATATTGCCAGGAAGGACTTTAAGGAAGGTACCCTTTCAGCAGAGCGGCTTCGTGAAATTGAAACCGAAGAAATCAATCGGATCGTCGATAAACAAATTGAAGTTGGATTGGAGGCTGTTACGGACGGTGAGTTCAGACGAACATGGTGGCACTTCGACTTCCTCGAGCATTTAAATGGCATCGAGGGATATGTGACTGAAAAAGGCCTCACATTCGATGGTGTCGAAACAGAGAGATATAATGTTCGCAATACCGGGAAGGTTTCATTCAACCCTGAACATCCCTTCATTCGTGATTTCATTGAATTGAACAAAATCGTGAACGGACGCGCCGTTGCCAAGCAAACCATCCCCAGTCCGAATCAATTATTTGCTGCAGGCATTCATAATGAAGACGTCTACCCTGATATTGAAGACTATGCAAATGATATCATCAACGCCTATCAGCATGCTTTGAAAGCCTTTTATGAAGCAGGTGTGCGTTATCTTCAATTGGATGATGTATATATTGCCAGACTTTCAGCCCCGGATTTCCAGTTCAAAGATGGAAAATATACGAGGGAACAATTAATTGATCTTGCACTTCGGGTCATTAATGGAGCATTGGAAGGCAAACCAGAAGACCTTATCGTCACTACCCATCTATGTCGCGGAAACTACCAGTCGACATGGGCGTTTGAAGGAAGCTATGCCCGTATCGCCCCAACTTTATTGGCAAAAGAAAAAGTGGATGGATTCTTCTTGGAATATGATGATCAACGCTCAGGGGATTTCAAACCATTGGATTACATTCCAAATGGCGGTGCACGGGTCGTACTGGGTGTCGTCACTTCAAAAAATGGAGAAATCGAGGACAAGGAAGCTGTTAAGGCACGCATTAAAGAAGCATCGCACTTCGTTCCGCTCGAACAATTATGCTTAAGCCCTCAATGCGGCTTCGCCTCCACACATCACGGCAACAAGCTAACCGAAGCACAGCAATGGGAAAAACTGAAATTCGTCGTTGATATAGCGAAAGAAGTATGGGAATGATTATTTAGCGGAGACTTTAATTCTGATTTACAGGATTTGAACAACCTAATCGGCCCGCACTGATATGGGAGCCGATTAGGTTCTTGCAATAATACACTTCCATTCCTTTAATGACTCTTTAGATAACGGTATCAAGTTTTACTATTTATGAATAACGATGAATGATAAAACCATTTGACATATCGATAATTCTCGATATAATGAAATGTATGAAAACAATCGAGATATTTAAAGCATTATCCAATGAATCCAGGTTGCAAATCTTGCAATGGCTCAAGGCGCCTGAACTCCACTTCACCCCTCATGAGGGAATAGACATGAAGGAAACCGGCGTTTGCGTAAGTCAGATTACGGAAAAATTAAACATGACCCAGTCCACGGCCTCTCAATACCTCTCGATGCTTCTTAGAGCAGGATTGATTAAAACGGAGCGGATAGGAAAGTTTACGTATTACAAACGAGATGAAGAGGCAATCTCAAAAATTACTGATTTCTTGAAAGAAGAAGTATGAAAATGAGCCTGATCCGTACCTTAGAGGGTTGGGTTCATTTTTCTCTCTAACATTTCGATATTTCGCGATATGTTTATTTTTTTATTTATACATATTAACATATTGCGATATGTCTTTATATAAAATTAATAATCATTAATGAGGAGTGAATCTATTTTGCTTAATACATGGAAAATTTACATGTTAGCGATCATCAGTTTTTTAGTAGGAACATCCGAATTCATCATATCCGGAATTTTGGATAAGATTGCGGATTCTCTTGGAGTGACCCTTGCTGCCGCAGGACAGCTCATTACAATTTTCTCCCTTGTCTACGCAATCGGTACACCCATTCTCATGGCTTTGACAGCAAGTTTAGACAGACGAAGATTAATGTTGTATTCCCTTGGACTATTCGTAGTGGCCAATCTGCTTGCCTTTCTATTACCAGGCTTTGGCCCTTTTCTATTTGCACGCATAATCATGGCACTTGGTGCAGGATTGGTTGTAGTCACCGCTCTGAATATTGCCGCTAAGCTTGCTCCGCCAGATAAACAAGCCAGTTCTATTGCGACAGTTGTCATGGGGTTTACAGCTTCCCTTATCATTGGCGTACCTCTCGGAAGAATCATGGCAGATGCATTCGGGTGGAAATCCGTCTTTGGCGGAATCGCCCTATTCGGCCTGATTGCCATGATCGTTTTATTCTTTACCATTACTCCCACCAAAGGGGATAAACCAGTACCGCTTCTCCAGCAACTGGCCCTTCTTAAAAAAAGGAAAGTTGCCCTTGGATTATCGATAACCTTCTTCTGGCTTGGCGGATACTCGATAGCTTATACCTATCTATCCCCTTACCTGCTATCAGTATCAGGGATAAGTGACTCTATACTTAGCACGGCCTTGCTTATATTCGGTATCGCAAGCCTGATCGGATCAAAGTTTGGCGGATATAGTACGGATCGATGGGGTGTATCATTTACACTAGTTGGCGGAATGGCGCTTCATATTGTGATGATCATCATGTTATCCATCGTTACGAATTCATTGATGGCCGTTTTGATAATCCTTACATTATGGTCGTTCGCAGCATGGTCATCAGGGCCGACACAGCAATATCATTTAGCGACCCTTGAGCCTGAATCATCAGGAGTCATGCTCGGTCTGAATCAGTCGATGATGCAATTGGCCATGGCCGCCGGTGCTGGAATTGGCGGTGTTGCTGTAGAACAAGTATCCCTTGCTTCCATAACCTGGATCGGTGCAACAGGGGTTGCCATTGCCATGGTCATTGTTCTGGTCCTTTCAAGTTCATCGTCAAGCAGGAAAATAGCACAGTCCATAAAATCCTAGACCGTTATATAAACATTTATCATAAGGCTAGATTTTAGCCTTATGATGAATCCTAAAACTGAAAGCAAACAAAAAAAAGAACGGCCATCTGGACGTTCCCTTTTTACTTGCAGCTATCATCATCCTCCATTTTCTTCACGAATATATCATCCGTCACCCTATCTTTCAGCTTGTTCCTCAAGGCCAATTCCGCAGCCTTCCCATCACTAGGCGATCCGTCCGAGAAATACATCGGAAACAGGGAGAAAAACATAACGTAGAAAGAAAAATAGATGAATTGATACCAGATCACCGAGCTGTCCAGGATATTCTGATACACTAAGCTATATATGATCAGCATGCTGACTAAATTAAAGATAGCCCCCCCTAAATATATCAGCGTATTCGTCAATCGATTATCATGTTTCAATCCCTTGAACTCGCAAGTCCCATTCCAAAAATAATATTTCCTCACCTCTATGTTCCGAAAGGCGAAAAGTTTATTGCCACAACCGATCAAGATTTTCTTTTCTGATCCCCCAAAGAGCGTAACAAAGAAAATATGCCCGCTCAAATGTATCAGCGTAACGATCGGCATGATCAAAAAAAAGGAAAATAGAAATTTAATGATATCAGAGAGACCAAACATATTTAACTAACCCCCTCCTTACCAGCGATTTCCTTACCAGGATGCTACTCTGATACCCTGCCCACACTGGTTATAACTAGTAAATTTTCACAGTGGTAATATGTTGCTTTCCACAAATGATAAGAGGATAATTATTCTCCTTCCGCTTCACTTCGACCTTCGAACGATCATATCGACCCTCCCCCTGCTTTTTCCGGCGTTCAAAAAAACAGGCTATCACCTTCCAAAAAACTCGGAAAAGCGATAGCCTTTACATCTTTATTTAGCGATTGGGGGTTCGAAGGATTTCTGCGTTGTTTTGTCCTGGCTCCAAGCCTGCATGTTTATATCCAGGGGTGAAAACCGATGTTTTGATCGGGCAGGCGATTTGCCTCTGGACATTCCCTTTTCCGTCAGGAACCTCGACGATCATTCCCCTCTCCTTCAATTGGGGATGCTCGGCCGCTTCGGTGAAAGTCAGCACTGGTTCTACGCAGGCCTCGAATTCAGCGAATATCTCCTGCCATTCATGAAAATCTCTTTCAAGGAAAGCCAGCCGGACGGCCGTTTTAAACCTGATTCCGCTTTCTTCATCGCTTTTCATGCTCAGCTCATATAATTCGGGTGCACCGATTGCTTCACATAATGCTTTTCGAAAAGGGGGCTCAAGGCTGCCTACCGAAAAATAGCGTCCATCTTTCGTTTCGTAAAAGTCATAAAAAGACCCTCCGTTCAGCATCAGTTTTTCTGGTTCAAGTTCAAGGCCACCTTGTAAATTCAGAGGTGCGGATATGGCATTCAAGGCAAAACTGCAGTCGGTCATGCTGATGTCGATGGCTTGGCCGAATCCTGTTCTTTCCCTGTGAATGACTGCAGATAATATTCCGATGACAGCATGCAATGAGCCTCCGGCAAGATCTGCTATTTGGGTTCCGTTTTTTGCCGGACCTTCCTTTTTCGTACCGGAATAGCCTGATAAGCCTGCTATCGAAATATAATTGATATCATGTCCCGGCCGGTCTTTATAGGGACCAGTCTGGCCATAGCCCGTGATGGAACAGTAAATCAGCTTCGGGTTGATCGATTTTAATGCCCCATACCCCAGTCCCAGACGTTCCATGACACCTGGACGGAATTGTTCAATGACGATATCGTATTCCGTCACTAGGTTTCTTACGGATTCGATAGACTCGGATTGTTTTAAATCCAGTGTGATCGACTTCTTAGATCTGTTAAGATATTGGTTCACACCCCATGAATCCTTTGTCCCCGGCCTCTCCACCTTCAAAACATCCGCTCCTAAATCCGCTAGCATCAAAGTGGCAAATGGGCCTGGCAGTAACGTTGAAAAGTCCAATACTTTTAAATGAGTCAATAAGGTCATCAGCTGTGCACCTTCCCTTTCCCTTTAAAATAGTAAAAGCCCTCCAGTCATTCCGTACATGCAATTTAGCTGAGTTTACGATTATCATATAACACCTCCCATAACATTTGTATAAATTTCCATTTAATAAAAATAAAAAACCAGGAATCAGCTTCCTGGCTTTTGATAATGAGCCTATAGAAAACAAGGAAAAGCCGGACAATTTAAAACTGCATTGTCCGGCTGCTTTTACTTTAAGCTTGTTCAGTCATATTTTTTGTCAAAGTCAAATTCGACTTCATCAAGTTTAACGAATTTAGTTTTTCTTATAAATTTATAGCCAAGCCATAGACCAAGGAAAAGCGGAATCCCCAAGTATGCAGCTACAACACTGCCCCAATCGATGTGGTCTGAGAAAAAGGCTTGGATATTTTGGGACAGGATGACGATCATGCCGATTAAAATGGCAAAGATCGGGCCGATTGGGAACCATAATGCCTTATATGGCAGCTTCTCCAATGAATGGCCTTGAGCGATGAACGCTTTCCTGAAACGGTAATGGCTGATGGATATTCCGAGCCAAAAGATGAATCCTGTAATTCCGATGGCATTCATTAACCAAATATACACTTTACCATCGCCGAATACGGAGGCTAAGAAGGCCAGCATGCCGATGGAGCATGTCAAAATCATGCCTGCAACCGGTACGCCGCGTTTATTAAGTTTTGCAAAAATACGCGGTGCTTGCCCATCTTTTGCCATTGAGTATAACATACGCGTTGATGCATATAGACTTGAGTTACCTGCAGATAATACCGCTGTTAATATGACGGCATTCATAAGCGAAGCGGCAAAGGCGACTCCAGCTTTTTCAAAAATGAGCGTGAATGGACTGACCATGACGTTATCACCCTGCAAACTCGAGCTCGTATAAGGGATAAGCAGTCCAATTACGAAGATTGCCAATACGTAAAAGAGCAAGATCCTCCAGAAGACACTTTTAATGGCCTTCGGTATATTCCGTGCAGGATCTTCACTTTCCCCGGCAGCCACACCGACAATTTCGGTACCTTGAAAAGAAAAGCCAGCCGCTATGAAAACGATGAAGACACCCATGAACCCGCCCGGGAAAGGAGCGTCATCGACGGTGAAGTTTTTAAAGCCTACCGCTTCGCCGCCCATAATGCCGACGATCATTAGCAGCCCGACGATAATAAAAATAACGATGGCGGTTACTTTTATGAAGGAAAACCAGTATTCCCCTTCACCATATCCTTTAACGGATAAATAGTTCAATAGGAAAATGAGCACCAAGAATGATGAACTCCATAACAATGATGGACTATTCGGAAACCAGAATTTCATGATCATTGTCGAGGCTGCCAACTCTGCGGCTATCGTCATCGACCAATTGAACCAATACGTCCATCCCAAGGCAAAACCAAATGCGGGATCGACGAATTTCGATCCATAGGTACTGAAGGAGCCGCTTGTCGGCATAAAGGCTGCCAATTCCCCTAAGCTCGTCATCACGAAGTACACCATTGCCCCAACTAAGGCATAAGCAAGTAATGCCCCGCCTGGCCCAGCTGTATGAATGGCTGCACCGCTGCTGAGGAACAGCCCGGTACCAATAGCCCCGCCAATGGAAATCATCGTTAAATGGCGGGATTTCAAACCGCGCTTTAACCCTTGTTCTTCTTGCTTTGGAGGATGCAAGATGTCATTTTCTTGTTTTGGTATCATAATTTTTCATCCCTTTCTATATAAGCGCTTTCATATATGGGGAAATCATTTAATAAATTTTCCTATTTCATAGACTCTCAAATAGACCTAATTTACAATCCGAATTCCTTTTCTGAATATATGCAATTTTCATGCCAAATTTACAAAGCGCAATATTCAACAGATTATCCAAAAAAATGCCTTCAATAGACAAATTTCTTTGCACTTTACGCCATGGTTTTTTGCACATTATGCCATGGTTTTTTGCACATTTATTCATTTGGTTTAATTTAAATACATTCCAAATATTACTAAAAGAATATATCCAAAGAATATTTCTATTAAAATCCATTTTTCTCCATTTTATCCCTTTAAATGTCATATTTTTCGCAAGTTTTCTCCATTTGATAATAATTATGAAACGATGTAAAAATGAGGTATTCTCATGAAGGAGTTGAGTGTTATGAAAGGTAAGGTATTTTTAGGAACTGCACTATCAATCGGTCTATTATTTTCTGCTATTCCCCATCAAGAAGCTTTAGCGGCAAAAAATGTGTTAAGTGTTGAAAAGTACAATAAGCATAGGGATTCGCTAGAATACAAGTCTGGGAAGCTTACGGACCCCTCAAAGCAAACGGCAGAAGATATCATTCTTACCTTTTTTGATGAGAACAAAAAGTCTTACAAGCTAGAAAAGCAAAAGGCGAAGGACTCCTTCACGATCGAGAAAGAAAGCAAGGATGAACTGGGCAATACCGTCCTTAAATTGCAACAAACCTATAAAGGCGTACCAGTATGGAATTCCACACAAGCCGTATTGATTGACGCTAAAGGTGTATTGACCGTCGTGTCCGGTACGGTTGAAGCCAATCTAAACACGAAATTAGGGAAAAAGGCTAAAAAAGGCATCAGTGAATCCGAAGCTATCAAAATAGCTGAAGCGGATCTGGGGTTCACACCTGCCTACGAGCAATCACCTGAATCTGACCTGTATGTATACGCAAATGAAGGCAAGGCCGATTATGTATATAAAGTCAATTTGAAATTCTTAAGTCCGGAACCAGGAAATCATCATTATTTCATTTCAGTCAAAACGGGTAAAATCCTGAATAAATATAATACATTGGATGAAGTGACGGGGACCAACTCCGTCGGAACGGGCACTGGCGTCTTAAACAATACGGTGTCGCTGAACACTACCTTATCCAACGGTCAATACTACTTACAAGACAATACACGCGGTAAAGGCATCTACACGTATAACGCCAATAACCGTTCAAGATTGCCTGGTACACTCTTTTCCAACACAACAAATGCTTTTACTGCTTCTGCCGATAAAGCTGCGGTGGATGCCCATTATTATGCGGGTAAAACCTATGATTATTACAAATCCACATTTGGCCGGAACTCCTATGATGGTAATGGAACCATCCTGAAATCAACCGTCCATTATGGCTCAAGATACAATAATGCTTTTTGGGATGGCACCCAAATGGTTTACGGTGATGGAGATGGCACGACGTTCATCCCATTGTCCGGCGGGCTCGATGTCGTTGCGCATGAATTGACGCATGCCGTCACTTCCTCGGAATCGAACCTTACCTATCAATATGAATCCGGTGCTTTGAATGAAGCGATATCTGATATTTTTGGCACTGTCGTAGAATTTAAGAATCAGAGTGCCAAAGCCGACTATTTGGTCGGGGAAGATATTTACACACCTAACATTTCCGGTGATGCACTCCGCTCGATGGCTAATCCAACATTGAATGGGGACCCTGACCATTATTCGAACCGTTATACAGGAACGGGTGATAATGGCGGAGTCCACACGAACAGCGGAATCATTAATAAGGCAGCTTATTTAATCTCTGCAGGCGGAACCCACCATGGCGTGAGTGTATCCGGAATCGGCATCGATAAACTAGGAACCATCTTTTATCGGGCAAACACAACATATTTAACTTCGTCGTCTACTTTTTCACAAGCCAGAGCGGCCGTCATACAATCGGCCTCTGATTTATACGGTTCAAGCAGTGCAGAAGTCACGGCTGTCAAAAATGCCTTTACTGCTGTCGGTGTGAATTAACAGATTTACCTATAAATCAAACACCTCCCTAGCTTCCCTGCTAGCGGAGGTGTTTTGATCTTATGTATCGGTCTACCTTCCGAGGATCATTTCGGCCGTTCGTTCCCTTTTTTCGTCCTTTTCCGTCCTCCGGTACAGGTAGATCCTTACTAAAAACAAACTGCGTCGTATACTAAAAATGATTAATTCCGTAAAATAGTTGCTTTTCTTCTTATTAACTGTCAAGCTTAGATGATCTGGACTATATTGAATAGAACAAGTAGGTGACGAACATGATTGAAGTTAAAACTTCCACACTCAGTGATGGCGAGTTCAATAGAGGCGTATTCGCAACACGAGATATTAAAAAAGGTGAGCTTTTGCATGAGGCACCAGTCATTGCATATCCGAACGAGGAGCATGTTTTCATTGAGAAGACATTGCTGGCTGATTATGCGTTTGAATATGGAATTAACCATACTGCCATGCTTTTAGGCTATGGCATGCTGTTTAATCATTCTTATACACCCAACGCTACGTATGACATAAACTTCAAGAATCATACGTTTGATTTCTTTGCTTATACCGACATAAAAGCAGGAGAAGAAATCCTGATTAATTATAATGGTGAAGTCGATAATGAGGATCCGCTTTGGTTCAATAAAGAAAATGACGGCGAAGATGTAGCTGAATGATCATTGATCCCTCATGAAAGCACTTGTACTTTTGAATGCCTGTCCATGGTCTTCGAAAGAAACGAGTGCTTTTCCTTTTACCGGCATGATGAATTCACTAAACCATAAAAAAGCCCCTTTAAGATTAACTTAATGGGGTTAGTTTTTTGAAGACGATTGAATAAAGTTGCTACACTCTTGCCGAATGACTGGTTAGCCGAAACCGCTTGCTTTGATTAGGCTTGGCAGACAATCGGGCGGAAGCAGCAGATTTGAGGGTTAGTAATATGATTTCCACTCCAGGCACTCGCTTTCCGCGGGCGGTCCGGGAGCCTCCTCGGCGCATTTGCGCCTGTGGGGTCTCCCCTGGACTCGCTTTTCCCGCAGGAGTCTCGTACCTTCCGTTCCATTCAACTTTTCATTTAAAGTAAGGTGAAACCCTCATTTACAAATCCGCTAGACGACACCCCACGGACGCTTGCGTCGAGGAGGCTTGGAGACAGGCGGAAAGGGAGCGGATTTCTTCAATCAGCGGGAACTTTTTTTAAAAAACTGGTTCTTCTCTAATTTGTCCACAGTTTGACCCCATTAAGAATTACTAATGGGGTCAATTCACCTTAACGAACGGATGGGTTACTTGATTTTGTTTTGGTTATTGATTGGAATTGGCTCTTCACCTTATCAATGGTTTCTGGGGTGGCTAGAGATCTTATTTGACCCATGGTTTTTTCACGGGTTTTCTTATTGCGCATTAAAAATGCGGCTGCTCCTATCAGGACGGTTCCAAGCATTTTGTTTGATGGCATGTTCGTTTCCTCCTTCAAGTTAGTCCTATATAGTATTCCCTCTATCAGCTGATTTAAACAAAAGCACCTTTTTGAGAGAGCGGTTTCGCTTTATTCATCCTCGCTCAGGCTTTCGATGAACTTTATGCTTTCGGGATTTTTCACGACTTTTTCAGCTTGATCAGGGTCAGCTTTCGTTTGCTTCATGTTGTTAAGTTTATATGTCAACACTCTTTTTACTGACTCGTTAATTCTATCCATTGGAACTTCCCCTGCTTTTACTGATTGCAGTAAACCGTTATATACCTCAAGCTCATGGGAATATTCATGACAGACGAGTAATAAGTCAGCTCCTGCAAGGATTGCCTGCTTCCCCATCTCATCATAGGAGAAGTACTTGTTCACGGCTCCCATTTCCAAATCGTCGGTAACGACAAGTCCTTCATATTTGAGTTTCCCCCGAAGCAGGTCTTCTATGATGATTTTAGAAAGGCTTGCTGGTTTTTCTTTATCATAGGCTGGATATTTAATGTGGGTCACCATCACGAAAAACTTTTGGTTATCCATTTCACTTATGATTTGCTTGAAGGGATAGATATCCGAATTTTCCAGATCAAGTTGGTTTGCCTCCACGGATGAAGTTTCGACATGCGGATCGATTTCGCTGCGTCCGTTGCCGGGAAAGTGCTTCAATGCACCCGTTATCGATACATCATTTAAGCCTTGAATGGCTTTCTTCCCGTATTGATAGACCTTTTCCGGATCTTGCCCCAATGAACGTTTATCCGTTTTTGATAGATCAAGTACAGGGGCAAAATTAATGTTAATCCCCATGGAGCCCAGTTCTGTCCCATTCAACCTGGCCACCTTGTACATGTCTTCAATAGAGGCATTTTTCCCAAGATCCTGTTGCGCAGGGAGGGGCGATACCCTTTCCTTCATCCTGATGATGTCCCCGCCTTCCTGATCGATGGCCACCATCAACGGAAGCGAATGTGCACTTTGATTGGCCGTTTGCTGAAGCGAGTTGGATAACCGGGCCACTTGTTTAGGTGATTTCATATTGCGGTCAAAATAGATGACACCTCCTATATGTTTTTGTTCGATGAGCTCCGTAATTTCATCGCTCTTTTCAGTCCCCCTGAAACCAACCATCATAAGCTGTCCGATTTTTTCTTCAAGCGTCATTTTATTCAGCAATTTCTCTATTCTCTCATGATTATCCGCATCGTCGTCCTCCCCTTTTTCCGCTCTGGAATCGACATCCATATTCAACTGAATGAACACGGCTGAAAAAGCGAGGATTGCGATGAAAAGCAGGCCCATAAATATTTTTTTATTCCTCATGCTTTGACCTTCTGTCCTTTCTTGATTGCCCTTTTATATTTGTTGCACACTTCTTAATCATGTTCATAAAGTGACGATTCTATATCATCATTGCCGATTTTTTGCATAAACCATTAGCCGCGTATAAATACTACATACATAGCCTAATTCAAAGGAGATGCACCCATGAACGGAATCTTGAAGAACATTGCCGGCACTTTCAGTCATGCAGTCGATTATGCAAAAGAAAAAATAACAGCCATTACAGGAAAAACTTCTGTTACGATAGCGGAATTGAGTGAGCACATCATCAATCAGCCCGAAACAAAACTAATCAGGAAAAACCTTTTAGGGATACCTTTTTCCTTTTATCATTTACAAAAAGAAGACGTTACGTACTATTTGGAATTGAAAAGCTCACAGGTTCTCCAGTTGGATGTTCAAGCGCATAATCATACGATTGTGTCTTACAGGTCTTATCGAGATAAATCCAGCTTGCCCACGGCCATCAGATTTCCTAAAACCCTTTTAGCCGAATGAAAAATAAAGGCTGTTTTCGCATACTTTGTTGCTATTTAACAAGTAGTTCGGTTTTCCCCTCCAGATGCACGCTTTCCTTGGTGCGGGCGGTGAGCCTCCTCGGCATAAACGCCTGTGGGGTCTCACCTGTCCCGCTAATCCCGCAGGAGTCTCGCACTTCCACTCCAATCAACCTTAAATAGTTTCGTTTTAAAAACAACAATCTTTTCGAAAAGAGCCAAAATAAAAAAGCTGATATCCCCTGCATATGGGGTTATCAGCTTTTTTTCAAATCTTATAGGGAGAAAAAACGGTCTCTTTCACTTGAAATCCATTTCTCGGCATCTTCTTCATCCTTTTTAACCAAGCGGTTAACGAGGATATCATGCCAAATGTAATTTTCGAGAAAATTGATATGAATGGGATCATCTGTGTAAAACGCCGTTTCTCTCGTTTCGGGCGAAGGGCCGTAAATCGTCTCCTTGCCGTCAATGGATAAGATGAACCATTTGTTTTCTCCAATATTCTCCACATAGCTTGTTTGGCGATGTATATCTATACCTGATAATGGGTTTTCAACCTGAAATGCAATCCCCTTCAGCGTGCAATGCGCAGCGGCCCCTATTAGCTCTTGTTCAAGTTTTCCATACATCTCGTCCCATAGGGAAACCACCACCCTTTTCTCGGCTTTTTGAATCAAGGTACGGCAGAAGGATAGGATGTGCCCTTCACCTTTAAGCGTCATTACACGATTGTCGGACATCGGTTCGTTTTTCTCGAATTGCTTTAATGTATGGCTGATGGATTGATAGGTATTGTTCCATTTTGATTGAACCGATTCCAAAAAAACATCGACTGGCAGCGGTGAATATTTTATCGAGTCATTGATTTCCTCTTTTAAGACGATTCCTTCTTCTTGCAGTCCATTTAATATTTCATAGATGCGGGCCCTTGGAATTCCTGACTCCTTGCTTACTTGATAGGCACTGGTTGGGCCTTGGCGAACCAAAGAAACATAAGCCTTTGCTTCATATTGACTAAACCCGAGAGACTGTAGTTTTTGAATGATATCTTGCATAGTACCTCCTAGTGCTTTGGTAAGTTATATGCCTATCATACCAAATCTCTTATCGAAATCTATTCGATTTCAAACAGTATGGCTCAAATATTCTTATTTACAGAATGGTTCTTATTAGTTACTATCTAAATAGTGACTAATATGAACGCATGGATTATGGCTCCAGCAAAACAAGCATTTCAGCCATAATGCCATCGATACGGAGGCTTCTTGGATGGAAGATATACAAATTTCGACACTTTTGCTGCTGATGTTTTTCGGATTTTTGGCAGCATTCATTGATTCCGTGGTCGGCGGCGGCGGCCTGATTTCGATACCCGCTTTATTATTTTCAGGACTTTCCCCGTCAGCAGCGATCGCTACGAATAAGTTAGCAAGTTCCATGGGGTCTTTAACAAGCACCATTGCTTTCATTCGCTCAGGTAAGGTTGATTTCAAATTGGTTTCAAAACTTTTCCCATTGATTTTCATAGGTTCCCTGCTAGGAGCCTGGGTTGTCAATTTCGTCTCGCCTGAATTATTAAAGCCAATGATCTTGGTTCTATTAATAACTATTGCCATTTATACCTTTTTTAAAAAGGACTGGGGCCAGAAATCGACTTACCATACACTCACATGGCAAAAGGCTGCACTATTTGCGTTCGCTATATTTGCCATTGGTTTTTATGATGGCTTTTTGGGCGCTGGAACGGGATCCTTCATTTTGTTTGCCTTTTTAATGATTGGCTTTGATTTTTTGAACTCTGCAGGAAATGCCAAATTTTTGAACTTCGGAAGTAATTTGGCGGCACTGATCATGTTCATATTCCTTGATACCGTCAACTTTTCCTACGGAATTCCAATGGGAATCTCCATGATAGCAGGAGCGTTGGCCGGTTCTAAATTTGCCATTAAGAAAGGGGTGGCATATGTAAGAGTATTATTTATCATCGTGACCGTCATTTTGATCGTGAAAAATATAATGGATTACTTAATGGGCGGCTAATCTTATTAAAAAATAGACGACAGCACACTGTTCCCCGCACAGAATGTGACATATAGGGATTATTTGGGTATATGATAGGTAAAGACTGTGTGGAAAGGTGTGATTGGATGATTGAAAAGTGGAATGGCGAAGAAATGGCAGATGTATCGGGGCAAACCATTGTGATTACTGGTGCAAATAGCGGGCTTGGCTTCGAAACGGCTTTTGCATTGGCCGGTAAGGGGGCAGAGATCATCCTTGCGGTCCGGAATGCTTCAAAGGGTGAAAAGGCGGTCGATAGAATCTTATCGGTCCATCCAAAGGCAAATGTACGTGTGATGGAGCTGGATTTAAGTGATTTGAGCAACGTTCGGCATTTTGCCGCTTCCTTTCAGGAAAACTATGAATCTCTCTCCGTCCTCATCAATAACGCAGGTGTGATGATTCCGCCCTACAGTAGGACGAAGGATGGCTTCGAGCTGCAATTCGGCAGCAATCACCTCGGTCATTTTGCTTTGACAGGCCTCCTTCTTCCGTGTATCCTTTCTACGCCAAAATCGCGTGTGGTCACATTGAGCAGCTTGGCCGCCATCAATGGATATATAGACTTCGAAAATCTAAATGGTGAAAACGGTTATAAACCAATGAAATACTATGGGCAAAGCAAGCTGGCCAATCTACTCTTCGCCCGCGAATTACAGAATAAATTCAACCAGCATGGCGCACCCCCGATCAGTGTTGCCTGTCATCCGGGCCTTTCCCATACTAATCTCATGTCACGCGGTTCTGGCAAACCCATAAATAGATTCGTGCACTTTCTTTCCAAAACCATCACCCAGCCGGCAAGTATGGGAGCATTGCCTACCCTTTATGCCGCAACGGAACCTGCATTGACAGGCGGGGAGTATATCGGACCCGATGGAAAGAAGGGCAGAAAAGGCTTTCCCAGAAAAGACGAGATCATCGACACCTTATATAATGACGAAACGTCGAAAAGATTATGGGATATTTCAGAAACCTTGACAGAGGTCAAATATCGTTTCACTGAAAGCATGACGCCAAAATGACTCTATATTTCCCTGTCTTCGCTCATGAACAGAGCAAAAAGAAAGAGGGAGCATAATGCCCCCTCTTTTCGCTTCCATCATTCAGCGTCAAAAACTTCGACTTTTTCCATTTTGTCGCCATTTTTCATAGCTTTGGCTGTTTCAAGTCCAGAAGTCACTTTACCGAATACTGTGTGAACACCGTTAAGATGCGGTTGGGGTTCATGCACGATAAAGAATTGGCTTGAGCCTGTGTCTTTTCCAGCATGTGCCATAGATAGGCTTCCTGCCTCATGTTTATGAGGGTTTCCTTCTGTTTCACATTTGATTTGTGTGCCGCTTCCGCCTGCGCCTGTACCTGTTGGATCTCCGCCTTGGCTTACGAAACCAGGGATTACACGGTGAAAGACTACGCCATTATAAAATCCTGTGTTTGCCAAGTTTTCGAAGTTAGCCACTGTGTTAGGTGCTTCGTTCGGGAAAAGATCGAATTCGATTTTTTCTCCATTTTCCATAAGTATGTATCCTTTTTTAGCCATGTTAAACATCTCCTTTAATATGAACTGAATCAAATCTAATAGTACCATTTTTAGTAGCAGAAAGAAAAGGAAGCGCTACTTATTTCGAATTGTATCATTATACATTCCTCTATTTTTTCTTTTATAATGGGATAGATTCATTATTATAAGGGGGAACGAACCATGATACAGCAATTTGATGCATTAGTCGTGAATAAGCAAGATGATCAATTCACCGTTAACATTCAGGAGCTATCACTTGATGATCTACCTCAAGGTGAAGTGCTCATCCGTGTTCATTATTCCGGTGTGAACTATAAAGATAGCCTTGCAGCCATTCCAAATGGAAACATTGTCAGCAGCTATCCGATCGTTCCGGGAATTGATATGGCTGGTGTTGTCGTTTCATCTGAGGATTCCCGCTTTAAAGAAGGAGACAAAGTCATTGCGACCTCCTATGGAATTGGCGTTTCCCAATCAGGGGGCTATAGTCAATTTGCCCGTGTTCCTGCAGAGTGGATCGTCCCGCTTCCTGATGGCCTAACAATGAAAGAGGCGATGATCATCGGAACGGCCGGTTTCACTGCAGCACTATCGGTTCTGCGGCTGGAAGAAAACAACCTCACACCTGAGCAAGGGAGCGTTCTTGTCACTGGTGCAACTGGCGGGGTCGGCAGTTTTGCCGTCTCGATCCTTTCCAAACTTGGCTATTCCGTTGAGGCTAGTACAGGAAAGGAATCGGAACATGGATATTTGAAGGCAATCGGTGCGTCGACCATTGTATCGCGTGAAGATGTATATGATGGCAAGCTTCGGGCTCTGGGCAAACAGAAGTGGAGCGGGGCGGTAGATCCCGTCGGCGGTGAACCGTTAGCTTCGGTCCTTAGCCAAATCAAGTATGGCGGAGCTGTGGCGGTCAGCGGATTGACAGCTGGGACAAGCCTTCCTGCCACCGTCTTTCCATTCATCCTAAGAGGTGTTAATCTACTTGGGATCGATTCGGTCAATTGCCCGATGGATACAAGATTGAAAGTTTGGCACCGACTTGCCACCGACTTTAAACTGGAGGATTTGGAACAGCTCGTTCAACAGGAAATTACACTTAAAGAATTGCCTGACGTCCTTCCTACCCTATTAAAAGGGGAAGCAAGAGGCAGGACGATCGTTAAACTATGAACCAAAAAGTGACGAGAGCATGGCTTCTCGTCACTTTTCATTGTGAACTTTCATAGATAGGGAGACTGATATCTACAATCGTCCCTTCTCCCACTTCGCTAGTGAAATGAATTTCCCCATTATGTTCATGGATGATTTTGGTGCTGACCATGAGCCCAAACCCTGTTCCTTTTTCAGATGTACTATAAAAAGGCTGCCCTAGATGCTTCATGCGTTCATTTGAGATTCCGCAGCCTTGATCAATGAACCGGATCATCGCAGAGTCACCTTCATGGTTTAACTGTATATGAAGTTTGCCCCCATTCGGCATGGCTTCTATCGCATTATTGGCGACATTCGTGAATACTTGTTTTAACTGATTCGGTTCGCCAAAGACTGATGCCGTATCCGTAGTATATTCCTTGATGATTTCGACATCATTCAATATCGCTTGAAATTCGGCTAACGTAATCACACTGTCCAATATCTCGTTAAGCTGAATGAGTTCACAAACCTTCGCTTCAGGCTCTGCTAAACTTAAAAACTCATTGGCCAGGATTTCGATTTTTTCAACTTCACTGACCGTCATTTCAAGATAGTCCTTTTGCTCAGGGTCTTCCCTTAATAATTGCAAAAACCCTTTGACCGTAGTTAATGGATTTCTTATTTCATGTGCGATGCCTGCAGCCATCTGTCCCACTGCCGATAACATATTGGATTTACAGAGCAGCTCTTCGGTCTTTTTACGCTCCGTAATATCCCTACAGAAAACCTGTATGGCTGGTTGCCCTTTATAAATAATCGGAAGACCGAGTGTTTCTCCATAAAATTCTTGTCCGTCAAGCCGAATGAACTTTTGTTCCAGTAAACCAACCGCCTGATGATCGTCCCTCATTATTTCGATTCTTTTTTGTACACTTTCCCGGGACTCCAGGTGGACGAACTGAAAAACCGATTTACCGATAATATCTTCCACACTATCCATCCCAAGCATTTTTGCCCCCATGGGATTCATATACTCGATGATCCCATTGCGATGTACAAAAATCGCTTCAGGTGACACCTCCACTAAACTGCGATACCTTTGTTCACTTTCCTTCAAGGCAGCTTCAGCAAGTTTTTGATTCGTAATATCCCGATAAACGAAAACCAATGCGCACGGCTCATTTTCATTATCGCGGATATTAAACAGGGAGATGCTTACATCGATTAACTGGCCATCCTTCCTTAACCTGACCGTTTCAAAGCCTTTCTTTTGTACCCCAGCCTTAATTTGGTCATGCAATTCATTGACTGACTCCTTCAAGAAATCAGGAATAATTGGAAACGGCATGCCAATGAGCTCCTCATTCGTCCATCCGAAAAACTCTTCAAAAGCTGCATTAACCTGAAGGGTCTTTCCTTCCAGATCAACAATTGAAATGGCGTCCGGGTTGTTCTCCATGAAAGACTTGAATTTCTCGGTACTATCCTCCGGCTGTTCTCCCATTTGCCCTTGTCCATAATCAATAAGCCTTTTACTCATCAATTTTTTATTCCTTTCTTATCCGGAAATTTACAGTCTCAATTTTACAGTATCAGTAAATCATTTGCCAGTTTTATCATATGTTTTTTCCAAGTTAAGGATTGATGCACAAAGAGGCCAAACCCCCATCAGGTTCAGCCATTTCCTTAAAATGTATTATAAATATTCGGACATTCTGTACCTGTTGGTTCATAAAAGCAATGGAGCTTGAAACGCCCGACAAGGGGCTGATTATACCAGGTTGCCGGGCAATCTCCCGGTGGCCTGAAGTACCATAGGCTAAATTTCGAAGGCCATAGCCTTTCGCCGCTTACGCTACGGCGTGCAAGCCTCTTTTCCCTGTCTCTTGCCCGCTGATAAAAATACCCCTTCTGTACAGCCTCAAAGGCATGCTCCTGATAAATCATGTCTGGAATCGTCCTCAACCCTTTGAAATCGGAACAATTCGACCTAATCCGATTGACCCCGACATTACCGATCATCAGCATACCTTGATCACCTTCACCCTCGCCTTCCGCCCTAAGCAATCTTGCCAATAAGGCAATATCGGCATCAGTCCTATGTCTTCGATATGGAAAAATACTCCGTTTATTAACAAAATCTTCATATGTAGTACACGTCCTATCAATAATACAACCCTATACTTAAGTAAGGCTGGATAGCACGCGTGGCTATCATGGTATTTGGCGAAGGCGGGGCCGATACTTTCCTTATACATATAAAAAAGGCGGCACACATTGTGCCGTCTTTTATCTTGTCATTCTTTCGCTTCAAATGCCGCTTCAAACGCCGATGATACCTTTTCGAATTCTTCATCCGATTCGATATCGAGCAGTTCACCTTCGCCTTCGACCCTGAAAAAGAAAATATCGATATCTTCATCCGTATCCTCTTCAATATCTTCAAGCAAGCCTACTGCAACATATTCCGTTCCTTCTACATCCAATGAACCTAAAACCTCAACTTCATGGCCTTCATCACTGTCATCAGTAAGAGTGAAAACTTCACCTTCACGAATTTTTCCCATACTACCTCTCCTCTCCTATCCATTAATAATGGAGTTGTTTCCATAGTATATCGACTATTCCATTTAGAAACAAATTTTTGCCCTGGAAAATGATGAATACATTTCTTTCCAATAAAAGAATCTATCAAGAGATACTATGGAAGAAAAGTATTATCCCATAGCCATTTATCATTTTTTCATTATTTACCAATAATTCCTCTTTATTAACATCATTTTAAAAATTATCTAAAAACGGCTATAAAAAAGTAATTTAATTCCGAATAATCTTATATATACTACTATTAGCAAGTTGCATACGGTTTTAATGAAGGAGGAAGATTTCTTGGCTGTAAAAAGGGTCGATCACATTGGCGTTGTTGTAAAAGATCTTGAAAAATCCATCGCCTTTTATCAAGATGTGCTGGATTTGAAATTAAAGGAACGCATGACTCATACTAATGGAGTGATCGAACTGGCATTCCTCGGTTACGAAGAGTCGGACGAAACAGAAATAGAATTGATTCAGGGATATAGCGACACACTTCCCTCCGAAGCAACGATCCACCATTTTGCCATTACCGTGGATGATATCGAAGAAGAATATGCCCGGATCAAAAGCTTGGATAACACCGAACTGATTGATGAAGAGATTGTCACCCTTCCGAATGGTTATCGCTATTTCTACGTATATGGACCGGAAAAAGAGTGGATTGAATTTTTCCAAAGGTAAAAACCATCCTAAAAAGGCAGAGTCTTATAGACTTCTGCTTTTTTTAACATTCACTCTATTCTCCAAACAAAATTTACAGGATAAAAATCCTTTCTTTACTTACATGAAGTAATTTCTTAATATACTGCATTTATCCTAAATGTAATCATATTTTTGGAGGTATGCATTTTGGGGAAAATGAGCAAAAAGGTAGCAGGAATTACTTTAGCGGGCGCGGTGGCCATATCATCACTTGGTATCTCAACAATGAAGGAAGATGTTCAGGCTAAAGACAAGAAAAAAGAACCAACCAACGTCATCATGATGGTGATGGATGGAACAAGCACAGGAGCAACAACCCTTTCAAGGTGGTATAAAGGCGATAATCTAGCCATGGACGAAATGCTGTCTGGCGGCATGCGTACATACTCGGCTGAATCGGCGATTACCGACTCAGCTCCTGCAGCAACAGCGCTTGCGACAGGAAATAAATCAAATGATAAATTTGTCGGTGTCCTGCCAACCATCGTTAATTCTCCAGGGCTCGATCCGGTTAATCCGAAAAATGCCCATAAACCAGTCGCTAACGTTTTGGAGGGTGCGAAACAAGCCGGAAAGGCTACTGGCATCATTTCTACATCTGAAATCCAGCATGCTACACCCGCAGGCTTCTCCGCTCACGTGACACATCGAAGCAATTATGGTGATATTGCGGAACAGCAGGTTTATCAGGGGATTGACGTCGTTTTGGGAGGCGGCAAAGAATCCCTTTTACCAGGTAAAACAAAAAATGCAAGAATGGATGGAGAAAACCTTTTGGAAGTGCTCGATGAAGACAAATATGATTTTGTTGAAACCCGTGACGAGCTGTTAAAATCCAAATCGAATAAAATTTGGGGAAGCTTTGCACCAAGCGCCCTGGCATATGATTTAGATCGTAAAACAACAAAGCCAAGTGAACCCACTTTAGCTGAAATGACCAATAAAGCCCTTAAAACCTTGAAAAAAGATAAAGATGGCTTCTTCTTATTTGTTGAAGGAAGCAAGATTGACTGGGCTGCTCACGGAAACGACACGATCGGAATGATTAGTGATACTTTAGCTTTTGATGATGCCGTGAACGAAGCCCTTACGTTTGCAAAAAATGACGGAAACACGATGGTCATTGCTGTAACGGACCATGGGAACAGCGGAATTACAATGGGTAACGGAAACACGAACTCCTCCTACCCGGAAACACCCGTATCAGCTTATATCGATCCATTAAAGAAAGCGAAAATGACTGTTGAAGGGGCCTTAAGTAAGCTAAAACCAGATCATTCCAATCTGAAAGAAGTTGCAGCACTGTATGGACTGGATAATCTGACTTCTGAAGAAACAGCAAAACTTACCTCTTCTAAAAATGTAGGTGCAGAAATGACAAAGCTGCTTGCTAACCGTGCCAACATTGGCTTTACAACTGGCGGGCATACAGGGGAAGACGTATTCCTTTATTCTTATGGCCCTTCAAAACCGACTGGATTAGTGGAGAATACAGACCTCGCTAAAAAAATGGCCGATTTCATGGGCTTTGATTTACAAAAACTATCGAACAAACTATACATGAATGCTAAAGATTCCTTTGAGAAAAAAGGATATTCAACCCGCATTGATGTTACAGACCCGAATAACCCGGTTTTCGTAGCGAAAAAGGGGCAGCAAAAAGTGGAGTTGCCTGCAAATAAGAATATCGTTATCAGCAAGACTCCTAAATCCACTAAAGAAAAAGAAATTAATGCGATCACCGTTTACAACGGAAAAGACTTTTATATATCCGAACAAGCATTAAAGGCAGTCAAGTAAGCAAACACTTTTGAATGGGAAGGAGCCCTTGTTTTTAACAAGGGCTCCTCAGACTGTAAACAAATCAATTAAAGCCCCAGTTGATTTCAGATTCCGCTCCCTTTCCGCCGACTGTCTGCCAAGCCATCTCACCCACCGCAAACGCCTGTGGGGTCTCGGTTAGCCAGTTTTTCGGCAGGAGTGCCGCAAATTTCTTCCATCCAATGAGGATTACAGGTGAAAAACTTAAAGGATTAACTAGTCTTAAATATAAGTTGGGATGAGACAGCCTTCAGTTTTTTCTAGAAAACATTCCAGTTGATTTCAGAAATCCGCTCCCTTTCCGCCGACTGTCTGCCAAGCCTCCTCACCGCAAACGCATGTGGGGTCTCGGCTAGCCAGTTATTCGGCAGGATTGTCGCAGATTTCTTCCATCCAATGAGGATTACAGGTAAAAAACTTAAAGGATTAACTAGTCCTAAATATAAGTTGGGATGAGACAGCCTTCAGTTTTTTCTAGAAAACATTCCAGTAGATTTCAGAAATCCGTTCCCTTTCCGCTGACTGTCTGCCAAGCCACCGCAAGCGCCTGTGGGGTCTCGGCTAGCCAGTTTTTCGGCAGGAGTGCCGCAATTTTTCTTCAATCTAATGAGGTTTCGTCCGTATAAACAAGCACTACACTGCCCTTTATTCGGACTCCATCCCCTTTTTGTCGCCAAACTGAGGGGCCCTTTTTTAACAAGGGCCCTTTTCTTATGAATGATTTAGAACTCCCCGCTTCACCAGCTTGACTTTTTGACACCCGGCAGTTGCCCTTTATGAGCAAGTTCCCTAAAAACGATACGCGACATGTTGAATTTGCGCATATATCCACGGGGCCTCCCCGTTACTCCACAACGATTGTGAACCCTTGTCGGCGAGGAATCACGAGGGAGTTTGGCCAATGCGGCATAATCCCCTTTCTCCTTCAATTCCTTTCTAAGTTCTGCATACTTTTCGACCATTGCCACCTGTTTTTGCGCTTTTATCACCTTGGATTTTTTCGCCATTTATATTCTCCTTTTTTTAAATCTTGATTGTATGAAAAATCTATAAACTATTCACAATTCGTTCCGCTGCCTGTCTTGCTCCCGATATATTCCTGGATATCGGGAGCATTTCAAGTTCAGCCAATGCTTGGTTTATATGTCACGGGTGGGTGCCATTGCAACGACTGCGATACCGGTCACATGATTTACGCTGAGCGGAATGTGGTTATCCAATTGTTCAGCCAATCCTCCCTCCTTTTACATCCATTCTCTTCGATAAAACATAATCATTACGATTTAAACCTTAAAATTACTTCGTTTCACGGTGAAGCGTGTGTTTCTTCAATCGCGGGCAGTACTTTTTCAATTCGATCCTGTCCGGATTATTCCGCTTGTTTTTCGTCGTAATATAATTTCGGTCCCCTGATTCTGTGCATGCTAACGTAATGTTTACTCTCATTTCTATTTCCTCCTAAAGTTTTTTAATGAACGATTTCCGTAAATGCAGGCAATCGATCTTCATAAAGAGACCAATCCTGCTGCATCTCCATTTCCGTCAATAAGCATTGATCTAATTCATTTTCGATTTCCTGTTGATTCATTTGAATGCCAATCATCACAAGCTCCGTCATCCTGTCACCGTATACTGCATTCCACCGTTCCAATAATTCAGGTGCTTCCTTTAAAATTTGGCGCTGTTCTTCCTCAGGGTAAGCTGCAATCCATTTACCGGCTGCTTGTAAAGTCAATGACGGTCCTGCCTGCGAAAGCAAGCCTGCCGTATCATTTCTCGATGCCAGCCAAAGGAATCCCTTCGACCTCACCACTTGTACGGGCCAGTTTTCCAACCACTCCATCAGCCGTTCGGGATGAAAGGGTATTCCCCTCCTGTAAACGAAGGAAGAAATCCCATACTCCAAGGTCTCCGGGATATGCTCTTCATTCAATTCCTTTATCCAGCCGGCTCCTTGGCTTGCCTCTTCAAAATCAAATAAATGTGTATTCAATACATCCTTTAGCGGCACCTTGGAATGGTTTGTTTCGATAATTCTCGCATCGGCATTCATTTTATGAAGAACCGCCTTCAATTCCGCAACGGCATCAGCATCCATCAGATCGATCTTATTTAACAGGATGACATTGGCGAACTCTATCTGATCTATTAATAGATCGACCACTTCCCTGCCATCCGCAGCATCAGTTGCCTGCATCCTGTCAATAAGCGTTTCTCCGGAAGTGAAGTCTTGCCAAAAATTATACCCATCAACAACGGTAACCATCGTATCAAGCCGGCAAGATTTCGATAAATCAATTCCCATGCTTTCATCAACATAACAGAAGGTTTGGGCTACAGGGACCGGTTCGCTTATCCCAGTCGATTCAATCACGATGTAATCAATGTCCCCTTGTTTCGCCAATCTCTCCACTTCAATCATCAAATCCTCACGAAGCGTACAGCAAATGCAGCCATTCTGCATTTCCACCAGTTTTTCATCCGTCCGGGTAAACCCTCCCTGTTTGACCAGCGAAGCATCAATATTGATTTCACTCATATCATTAACGATGACGGCAACCTTCAGATCATCCCTATTCTCAAGAATATGATTCAAAAGCGTCGTCTTTCCTGCTCCAAGGTATCCACTCAATACCGTAATCGGAATTTTCTTCATCTCCAACCCTTACCACTCCTTTACCTAATATCTTTGCTTCAAGTAAATCAAAATCATTACGATTTAAATGCCGAAGCAATCACCATATAAAGACACTCTCTAATAATAAAACGTAATCATTACTATTTGCAAGTTTTTTTAAAATTGCCTCCGAATACTTCTCATGAACCCATGTAATCACGCTTGCTCCGACACACCACGGATAAATGAAAGGGTCTGACATTAAAACAATAAAATTAAATGGAAGCCCAATCACACATTACATCATGTGTAAGGAACCTCCATTGCAGTTTAATCATTTTAATGTACCTCTATATTTACAAACAGCTGATCATTAACAACGTTTCATTATCCAATACATTTTTCTTTTTCTTTGTTGCAAATCGAGAAAAAAATTATTGGCCATTGTGCTTATTCCGCCATTTCCCACCCTGAAGATGTTACTGTCTTTTGTTCAAAAGTTTCAATCTCTCTCTGTTTCGCCAGCTTAGAAGCTTGTGATATGGACCACGTTAAATTCCCAAAGGCAATCACTGTCCCGATCGAGATAACCAACACCTTTTTACAAAGTATTTTCTTCAATAGCTTCCTCCTGAGAATGTATTGGAATACTCTAAATATAAACCAACATTGTTAACCTAACATGTAGCTGCTGTAAATGTACGAAATTATTTCTGTACATATCCCTAAACACAAAAAAAGCTGAGTGCATATGCAGTCAGCTTTTCATAGGTGTTTCTTATTTATAAAACACTTTATCGACGTTGTATTTAGCATGAAGCTTGTTGATCATGTACGTTTCATAGATTTCACGTTCCATAGCGTCTTCGACTAAAAGAATGTCAATTTTCTTGACTTCATTACGGTGCTCTTTAATCGGAGAAACATTATCCTCGAAATGCTTCTTGACCCTTGGTCTTAATTTACGGGCTTTACCGACAAAAATCAGTTCATCATTCTCATTGTAAAACAAGATGATTCCGCCTTTATCACGGGGAATCAAATGAAAATCGATAAACCCGTAAATTTCAGGAATGACAGCTTCGTCTCCTTCTATAACTTGCTTTCTTTGTTTGATGCTTATATCCGCTGCAGGGATTTCAATTTTAATCAATACAATTCACGTCCTCTATTTGTATAAGGTGAAACTTTCAATCGACTTCAGTTTCACGCCAAGCTCATCACTTCAATCTCAAAGGTAAATGGTATCATAATTATGAGTGAAAAGCCATGAATGCCTTACTTGGATTAAGATGATTCTAAATATAAAGAAGAAGACTCGCTGGGAGCCTCCTTCTTTGTCGGAAATATCCGTTACCACCTGTGAGCCTTTGCATTGCTTCTTAGTATAATGTTTGTTTGTGATTCTTGCGTGTGGCCATTAACTTGAGATTTCGAACGCTTAGGTCTTGTCCAATTATGGTGAAACTTTTGAGAATGTGGATCTAATTGATCTTTATAGCTCATTCTGTGTCACCTCATCATTAGGATTTGGATATTCCGTTCAGTGATAGTAATCCCCATCACTTGTTCTAGTATTTTATTTTTCCAAGCCATTTATACATATTCTTTAAAAAGCGAATTCAGCTGACTTGCCTTTTGCAAGGACTTTCCCTTCGTCATTCACCGCATCACTTGACATGACGGATATGCCTTTTATGTTTCCATCATTTAGAATGAAACCAATGTTTCCGCTTTTTGAACCGTTTCCTTCTATTTCACCAGTAAGTTCTTCCAAATAGATCTCATCTTCCCATGTCAGATGTTCTCCTCTGTCCGTTTCAAGGAAAGCAACTGGCGAAAACTTAATTTTTTTATCCGAATTGTTTTTGATTTCCACGTTCACTTTTACGATATCGAAATCTTCATCATGCGTATAGCCGTGGAAGAAATCGATCATGCTGTAATCCGGAGTGGCATGCATCACTTTCATTTCTTTGATGTTAACCTCGATCGGGCCAACATTCAACGTTTCATTCACTTTTTTATAGGCCTTCAAGGTTAATTCGCCTTTGGCATCGGAAACGTTCTGTCCGATCTGGTTCAAGTTTCTATCATCAGGAAGCTGCGGATTCGGAACATAGACATCCTTTTTTTCCAGTGGTCGTGCAATTTCCTCTGTTTTTTCTTTAGCTGTCGTTTCTTCTTCGTAAGCTGGTTGGGTATTAAGAGCACCAAATGCCGTTAATAACAGGGCACCGATTATCAGTCTGTTCATTGAATCCCTCCCTGAAGTCATTATTTCTTTAATAGCTCAAAAATGATTTTGGCTTGATCCGTGTTATCGACCTGCCCGGCAAAACGATCTTTATATGGCCCGTATGCGTAGACTGGAACATCTTCACCCGTATGTCCCCCAGTAGTCCAGGCAGTATTGGTCCGGTTATCGAATATGGCTTCGATGGCATTATCGACATTCGTCACATTTTTTGATTTGGCAGCTTCAGTTACCGTTTTGATTTCACCTTCAGTTAACTTCACTACATTTTGGTTAATAAATTGCTTTAGCGTCTTTTCGACATCAGCGCCTTTGACGATGGCATCCGCCATGAAGTCAGGAGTGCGTTTGGCTGCCTTGATTGGCTCACCGTACCAGTTATATATTCCTTTTGCTCCGATCGAGAATCCTCCTGTAGAGTGATCCGCCGTAGCCACCACTAAGGTATGTTTGTCTTTCTTCGCAAATTCCATGGCCGCTTTGTATGCTTTTTCAAAGTCTTCCATTTCACTCATTGCACCTACGATATCATTATCATGTCCTGCCCAATCGACCTGGCTTCCCTCGACCATAAGGAAGAATCCATCTTTATCTTTATTCAAGCGCTGGATCGCCGAACTTGTCATGTCTGCCAAAGAAGGCGTTTCACTTGGGCGGTCTATCATTTTCGGAAGTCCTTCAGAAGCGAATAAACCAAGAACCTGATCATTTTTGTCCTTTAGCATTTGATTTTTATCCGTCACATAACTGTAACCGTCTTTTTCGAAGGCTTTCGCCAAATTGACATCAGGCCGGACAAAATTGGACTTCCCTCCGCCCAATAGGACGTCAATTTTATGTTTGCCTTTGATTAATTCGTTATAATAATCGTCTGCGATTGAATTCATGTTTTTCCGATTTTCATCATGGGCGCCAAAAGATGCAGGCGTAGCATGAGTGATTTCCGAAGTGGCAACCAATCCCGTCGCTTTTCCTTTTTCCTTTGCTGCTTCCAATACGGTTTTGACTTCGGATTTATCATTATCAACTGCAATGGCAGCGTTATAAGTCTTCACTCCTGCAGACATTGCCGTAGCGGCTGAAGCTGAATCCGTTATATTTTGTGCAGAGTCTTCTGGGTAAGTCATCTGCTGGCCAACCAAGTATTTATCAAACTCTGTCCGTTCTGCCACCTTCGTACCAGGATTATCTTTTAAATACCGGTAAGCGGAGGTATAGGAAACACCCATGCCGTCACCGATAAGGAAAATAACGTTCTTGATTTCCGGTTCTTTATTTGGGTTCCCCTTTGCCGAAACACGATCCGCACCGGACCATGATAAACTTCCAAATGCCAATGCAGAAACGAGCGTGATGGGTAAAACCTTTTTACTCCAATTGCGATTCAAATGAATGACCTCCCGTTAATGTTTTCTATTTAATTTAACTATAGGTGAAGAAAATGAACTCAATGTCAAGGCTATGTAAAAAAGTGACAGGATAATTGTTAAGACAAAGTAAAGACAGCATGTGGAATTGGTTATTCAGGGAAGTCATCAGTAGCTAGGGTATATTTACAGGCCATTGAACATCTTCAAATCGGATGATTGTTAGGAGTTTAATGTGCTATTAATGGAGAAAAAAATGGCTGTTTTCACATACTTTGTTGCTATTTACCAGGTAGTGAGTTGTGGTTGATTTCCCCTCCAGATGCTCGCTTTCCGCGGGCGGCGGTGAGCCTCCTCGGCGAAAACGCCTGTGGGGTCTCATCTGTCCCGCTGCTCCCGCAGGAGTCTCGCACTTCCGCTCCAATCAACCTTAAATAGTTTCGTTTTAAAAACAACAATCCTTACGAAAAGAGCCAAAAAAATAAAGCATCCAAATAAGGATGCTTTAGAGTAAGACAGCAGACAAAGTCATCTTTGAGAAACGTTACATTTTTTTGAAAATCTGCATTTTCGCCGACTGACTGTCTGCCGCAAGCATCTAGCTGAGTCTCGGCTAGCCAGTTATTCGGCAGGAAAATCATGAAGTAAAAACTATTCTTAAACCGTTCGGGATGAGACCAGCCTACGTTTTACTTTAAAAACCATTCCAGTTGATTGGAGCGGGTGTTCGAGACTCCTGCGGGAAAAACGTGTCCAAGGGAGGCCCCACAGGCGCAAATGGCGCCGAGGAGGCTTCCGGACCGCCCGCGGAAAGCGAGTACCTGGAGTGAAGATCATGTTCCATTTGATTTAAGAAATCTGCTCCCTCTTGTCGACAAGCTGAAGCGCTCCATTCAAAGAGCGCTTTTTTCACTATTCTTTCTCTATAACTAAACATTCCAAAGCACGGGCCGCATTCACTCTCGCCACCTCAATGGAATCGGCAGACGACAGGGCGACCGCAACCCTTCTACCTGCCTTTGTAACAGGTTTTCCGAAAAGACGCACTTGTGTATTAGGTAAAGCCAAAGCCTGTTCAACACCGACTATTGAATATTCCGATAACTCATCTTGCGCTTTTAATGGACGGCTGGCACCCGGACTGATCAGCTTGATTTCCGGGATGGGGAATCCTAGAATCGCCCGAATATGAAGGGCAAACTCGGACAAATTCTGAGTCACCAATGTCACTAGCCCCGTATCGTGCGGACGTGGGGAAACTTCACTGAAATAAACTTTATCCCCTGAGAGGAACAGCTCTACCCCGAATAATCCGTACCCGCCAAGTTCATCCGTAATGGCATGGGCAATTCTTTTCGCTTCCATTATTTGTGCTTCTGTCATATTATGCGGCTGCCAGGATTCAATATAATCCCCGCCCTGCTGAATGTGACCGATTGGAGCACAAAACATGGTACCATTTACGGCCCGGACAGTAAGCAGCGTGATTTCCGAATCAAAACGGATAAATTCTTCAATGATCACCCGTCCATTTTGAACCCGGCCGCCTTCCATCGCGATTTTCCAGCAATCCTCCAGGTCACCTTCCGTGCGGCACACACTTTGCCCTTTACCTGAAGAACTCATCAGCGGTTTGACGACATTGGGAAACCCAACTTCCTTGGCAGCTTGGACAAATTCTTCATAAGTGTTTGCGAATTTGTAGGCTGCTGTCGGAATCTCCAGAGTTTCAGAAGCCAGCCTCCTGATCCCCTCACGATCCATCGTCAATTTAGCGGCTCTTGCTGTCGGAATGACTTGAAAGCCTTCCTCTTCCAACTTGACTAATTCGGATGTGGCGATGGCTTCTATTTCCGGTACAATCAAATCGGGTTGTTCTTTCTCTACAACTCCCCTTAGTTGTTCCGCATCCAGCATATCGATCACATAACTGCGATGAGCGACTTGCATGGCAGGGGCATGTTCATAGCGGTCTACAGCAACGGTCTCCACACCAAGTCGCTGAGCTTCAAGTATGACCTCTTTCCCCAATTCACCCGAGCCCAATAATAAAATCTTTTTCGATTTATACATTCAGTCTCTCCTCCTTAATTCCTCAAAAACATTATATACGAACTATAAACGAATAAACATAAATATTTATTCGTATTTTCATTTAAAATCACACTGAAAACAGGAAATGAATAGATTTATTTCCCGTTATCAAATACCAACTTGACAAATAGGATTAATACACTTTATACTGCTTTTATATAAGGAATATATATAAGCTGACTAGTCTACTGGAGGCTCTCTATTCAACAGGAATAGGGGGTTTTTTCGTTTTTACAATGAGGGAGGAGTTTACTATGCAAAAGGAATTGCTAAGGACCATTTCCCCTGTCATGAATGAGAAGAAAAATGGGGGCTTAGAAGATATGGAGTACCTTAATCTTCCTGACAGGCTATTTTTCCACTGGTGCCAGCAGAAATATCGACTGAATAAAGGGGTTTACAACACGATCGATCATTGGTTCTATGAATACGGCATTGTCCATATTCTTCACCGCCGGATCAACCTTTTAGCCTTTTTGGATTTCGCTTCTACCTCGGAACAGGAAGCCGGAAAGACAAAGTTCATTAAATTCGGCAATGGTGGCCTAAGGCAAAAGCTACAGGAATTCATTGCAAATTAACCTGAATCTTATAGGGCCCTTATCAGTAATATGCCCATTCTCCACCTACTGGTAAGGGACACTTATACAAATGTCGAAATTTGCAATACGATTATTTTTGAAAATGTAAGCGCTTTCTATTATAATGAAATTAGGTTGGATGGCATGCGTGGCCGTCACAGTATATGGCGTAGGTGGGGCCAATACTAGCGCTAAGGAAGGTTAACTTCTTTACCGTAAAACTATTAGATTTCCTTTTGGTAGGGGCTGCAATATAACCGAGGCATGGAAAATGTCCGTTCATTTCAAGCTAAAAAGCAATTTAATCATGCAATCGATAAGTAAAGCATAACTTTACTTATTTTTTGCAGCAGCCCTCATCGTTTCAAGTCTAATAGTTTATAAGACTAAGAAGCTCTACCCCATGGAAACGGAGTTGAGCTTTTTTATTTGGTCAAATTTCACATATATAACCCTGCCAATAAAATCCCAAGCGACTTCTGATAAATCTCATCGAACTGTGATATGGGAAGGGGATTCGTTCCTTTGCCCAGCTCCACGGTAAACCCGGGCCTGCGCCAATCCTGAATGTACCAATCCTTATACCCTGCGTAACTACCGGCGGATTAGACAGGCTCATATCCACTGACCCTCGCAAACTCATTGACTATCGTTTCCGACTCGGGTGGTTCCAAACCTTCAAACCCCCAATAAATGACCTCTCCTTGGGTGTGGAAAGCAAGGACTTTGCCAAAATCACGTTTTTTTGTCAACTCTGACATTGCAATGGCCTCTGGCTGTGTAAGCGGCCCTTCCCCTGGATAATTTGCCGGACCTGGCTCCGTTACATTATTGCGAGCTTGCTCCAGTTCCCATTTGGCGGGAAATTGATCATTCAGATCCACCCCGTTAATATTGGCTTTCCAGCCAGAGAAGTCTTCGCTGCCATTATTCCATTCGATGAGCCGTCCTCTCAAAGACTCATCTGCAGGCGGTCCTTTCAAAACCAACTCCACTCCGTCCGGATTCACCATTGGGACGATCGACAGCATCGTCTGTTGATAAAAGGGAAACATATCTAGACCGCGGATGTCAGCCTGACTCGTGATTGCGAGTAAATAATCATTTAAAAAGGTCATGATCACAGGCGTCGTTATCCACTCATTCGCATGAAAGGAACCATTATAAGTGAACTCGTTTGTTGCCATTTCCAATCAGAACTTCGGGGATATCCCTTTCAAGCACGGAGTCTCCGATGGGGGAGGTTTTTATAAATGGATAGATTGTTTTCAAACGTCTACCATCGGTCATCATCGTCTCATAAGCATATTCCCGATTACCTTGAATGAGCCTCCACGTAATCCTTAATGGCACGGAAATTGTCTGACCGACTTGCAAGGCATTCGGGTTGAGATTGGGATTAACTAAAAATAGGGCATCCAATGAAAGATTGCGTGACCTGGCAATTGCCCATAACGAATCACCTTGCTTTATGGTATAGCCGGTCGTCGTAAAGCCAGGTATTTTGATTTGTTGGCCAATCATAAGTGCAAGTGGATCAATCCCACTATTGGAATCAATGATAAGTTGGTAATTCACCTTGAATAATTGGCTATAATACCACAAGGAATCATTTTGCCGCACAAAAACGTCCATACTGCACCTCCTCTTAACCAAATGTATGCAGATTCGATTCAATTATTGCCAAAGCAAAAGTCACTCCTCAAAACGAATCAAATTGGGTTTTTCATCCAGAATGCTTTGATATTGCTCAGTACTTCCATACGTACCATCAGGGTCTAATTCCCGATATCTTTTGAATTTCGCCATCCGATCTTCTTTTTTGACCCAGCCCAGATGCTTCAATCGTATGTCGGATAACTTGTGAGGCAATTCAAAGACATTTTCGGCAAATCTACCGCAATGCTGCGGCCTATCGTTCCATTTGCATTCAAACCCCTCCCGATATCTGACCAGGAACGGCCGGTAATACTGGTGAGCGCACCAGTGTTCATCCTCCCTGTAATGGGTTTCATTCCAAAAGTCATATAACCGGAAGCAATATACATCCACTTCTTGATCGCTTATCAGCTGCCTGACTTCCTCTTTGAACCTATTTTCAAACACTTCATCGGCGTCAAGATTTAAAATCCAGTCGGGATTTGACTTCACTGTCTCTGTCCATTGCATCTTACGAAGTTCAATTTCATTGGAGAACTTGGAGATGTCATTCCTGATGATACGCACGGGTATCCCTTTCAATACCTCTAAACAAACCTCTGCGGAATTGTCCGTGCTGCCGTCATCAATAATCACGGCTTCATCAATATAATCACGAATTTCCTCTAAAACCTTCCTTAGATAGCGCTCGCTTTCATTTTTCATGACCATGCTCAGCGTTAATTTAGGATGTGATGCTACCTTTGAACCTTCCCCCATATCCGTTCGATCAAGAAATTCCATCGCACCTTCCAAATCCGAATCCCTGTATATATGATAAGCGGGTAAGTGGGTATCAACATACATCGAAATCCCTAAAGCTGCTGCACGGATACAAAAATGCCGGTCTTCACCCCAAAATGTCAGATTCTCGATTCTATTAAAATTCACCCCAGCTTTCAAAGCTTTTTGGCTGATGAGTGTACAGGCACCCAGTCCCCCAACTTTATGAACACCAGGTGTTCGCATCTGTCGGATGAACGATTGATAACGTGTGTTGATCTCCGAGTCCGTCAACGCCTGACCGCGTGATATCTCCCATTGGGTATATTCATCATATAACCATACTTGAGGCCGCTCTTCGGCATCAGGCTGCCATTTTGTCCAGAAGATATTAGAGGTGATATCCTTATTTGCAGATATAAGCTGGTTGATGGTCTGAGGATATAGCAGGAGGTCTGAATCGATTAGAAATAAATAATCATATTGTTCTTTGATCGCATGTTCGATTATCATATTTTTGAAATCCGCGACCTTCCATACCAAATTTTCATTCCAGTAATGGGTAGTGCCATTACACACATAAACATCGCTTTGATTGGATGCCAGTAATTTGACATTGTTCTGCTCCTGACTGAAATCTTCGAGCATCTGGCTTGATCGCTCATCTTCATTGTCGTCAATGAAGAAATAGGCAAGTTCCTTCCCCTCCGCATCCAACCGTTTGAGTGAAAGCAGGAACTTTTGTAAAATATGTGGTTTTTGGTAAATTGGACTGCCCACTAACACCCGAACCTTTTTACTGGTCATTAATACCACCCTTTACTGTTGATCTTAACTGGCCCCCAATTAATCTGACTGCAAAAATTCCCCTGAAGACATTTATAACTATATATTCTTAACGAACTTGTCGGATGTCATTTAAAAACGGCGTCCTGCGTACACAAAAAAGGCATCCATTCATGAATGGATGCCTTTTGCATTTACTAGATTGGGAGAACCATATATTACACTTCCTGCGGTACTGATAAACCTAAACCTTCGGCTATGCGCGTTCCGTATTCCGGATCGGCTTTATAAAAATGACCGATTTGACGAAGCTTGATTTCCTCTAATTCCACAGGTTTCATTGCACCCACGATCGTGTCAACAAGGCGCGTTTTCTCTTCGGCACTCAATAGACGGTATAAGTCACCTGCTTGAGTGTAGTGATCTTCACTATTATGACCAACTTGTGCAGCTTTCCCGGTCACCTCGAAAGGAGTGACTTTATTTTCCGTTGATTCGGCAGGGCCGCCAAAACTATTCGGCTCATAATAAACAGATCCCTTGCCATTGTCATCTGCACGCATGAAGCCATCACGCTGATAGTTGTTCGCTTCCACTTTCGGACGGTTAACCGGAAGCTGGTTATGGTTCGAGCCCACACGGTAACGGTGTGCATCTCCGTATGCGAATAGACGCCCTTGAAGCATCTTGTCCGGGGAAGCCTCAATTCCCGGTACGAATGTTCCCGGTGAGAATGTGGCTTGCTCTACTTCAGCAAAGTAGTTTTCAGGATTTCTGTTCAATTCCATACGGCCAAGCTCAATCAGCGGATAATCCTTTTGAGACCATACCTTCGTCACATCGAATGGATCGAAACGGTATGTATCCGCATCTTCCAGAGGCATGATTTGAACATATAATTTCCAGGCAGGGAAGTCCCCTTTTTCAATGGCATTGAAAAGATCTTCCGTATGGTAATCAGGGTTTTCCCCTGCTAGTTTTGCAGCAAGATCCACATCTAGGTTTTTGATGCCCTGTTCTGTTTTGAAGTGGTATTTCACCCAAACGCCTTTTCCTTCTGCATTCACCCATTTAAATGTGTGGCTACCGAAACCATGTGTATGGCGAAGTGTAGCAGGAATGCCCCGATCGGACATCAGGATCGTCACTTGGTGCAGAGATTCCGGTGAATGTGACCAGAAATCCCAAACAGCCGTAGGATTTTTCAAATGTGTTTTAGGATCTCTCTTTTGTGTATGAATGAAGTCGGGGAATTTAATCGCATCGCGAATAAAGAATACTGGCGTATTATTTCCGACAATATCGTAGTTTCCTTCTTCGGTGTAGAATTTAACGGCAAATCCACGCGGATCACGGACTGTATCTGCAGAACCCAATTCACCTGCAACTGTGGAGAAACGGATAAAAAGATCTGTCTTCTTGCCCACACCATTGAAAAGTTTAGCTTTCGTGTACTGAGAAAGGTCGTTCGTTACTTCGAAAGTGCCGTATGCACCGGCACCCTTCGCATGAACCACACGTTCAGGGACACGTTCACGGTTGAAGTGGGCTAGCTTTTCCAATAAGTGTACATCTTGAATGAGCACAGGGCCGCGTTCGCCGGCAGTGATAGAGTTTTGATTGTCTCCAACTGGTGCTCCCCAGCTTGTAGTAAGGTTTTTCTTATTCGACATAATTGAACCACCTTTTCATTATTATTTATGTATATAATGATAAAGCTTCTCAGAAAAAAATCAATACTTATTTATAATAATTTTAATATAATAATCAATTCATTATTCATTCGTTGATGATACAACACCAAACACATCCATAATATGAATAGTGTAAAAGGTATAAACGCTGGAGGAACAGCCTATTCACATAATTCCATTCCTAATAATGGTATACGACCCTTATAGGCGATTTTCCTTCATGACGAGTGATTTTATCATTTCCCCTACCAATGGGATAGCAATCGAGAATGGTTGACGAATAATCATAGATACTTTGAACTACTTTACCTCTTTCCTTCTATTCATCTTATAACAAACCGAATTGTTCTCCTGTGACTTTGTTCACTTCTGCAGACTTTATTTACAGAATGACGAATAGCCGGATGCATAGAAACTGAATTTATCATTGTTTTTGTGAATCCTATCTTTCAACAGAGCCCTTCCTGAATCAGCTGAAACAAAAGGCCATCCCCCTTATTTTGCTAGGGAATTTATAAACATACTGGTTTGTGTTCATATAGAAAATAAGATACTATTACGTTAAAATGACCGTCCAATAAGAGTAAGGGTGATATATATGAATGAGCGCAAACAAATGGTAGTTAAATATGCGCACCAATTATTTATTGAAAAGGGTTACCAAGCAACTTCCATTCAGGATATTTTAGATTATAGCGGCATTTCAAAAGGAACATTTTACAACTATTTTTCTTCTAAAAGCGAATTGCTTAAGGCAGTCTTCCTAACTTCGCAAGAAAAATTCGAAAAAGAGCGGAATGAATTGCTGATTGGGCAAAACCTTGCAGATATTGAAATATTCATCAAACAATCAGAATTACAAATGCACTCAAACAAAAACAACAAAATCTTTTTCTTATATGAAGAAGTAATGATTTCAAATGATAACGAACTTAAGAACTTCATAACACATGCTAAATTCCAGCATATCCATTGGTTATCAAAACGGTTTCTGGATATTTTCGGTGCTGATAAAAAACCTTATATTTTGGACTGTGCCATTCTTTACTCGGGAATGATGCATCAAACGATTCATTTTAATGCCTTGGCTAAAGAGCCCGAGTTCAACCCTACTGAAATTATCCGTTATTGTGTGGATAGGATTAAATCGATTTTCGAAGATGTCAGCAAGTCAAATGCACAGCTTTTGGAACCCGATCTCATCAAGCAATGGCTGCCTGAGTGCTTCCATAACCAGCAAGATTTTAATACAGCACTCCTGCACTCTGCAAATGACCTAAAAAAGATGATCTTGAGGCTTTGCCAAGATGATGAAGCGGAACGGGTTAAAAACTTAAAATTGATTCACTTTATCCAAGAGGAATTATTACAAAACGTTGAACCGCGAACCTTTCTTATTGAAAGTGCCCTTCTTTCCTTAAACACCAATCCCAAATTAAAAAACACTTTGGAATTAAGTGAATTCGAAAAGATCATTGCCAACAACTAAAGAGAACCTAATGAATCCCATTTTGTAGACAAATAGGGTTCGGAATGGCCTTATCACCAACCATAATTTTATAAAAAACCAAGTTATCCTTCATGGTTTTTTACTGTTTTATAAAATCCGCAACGGATTGAAGAAAACTAGCTGAAACGTTTGTAAAAAGAAACGTTGATTTCCACTACAGGCGCTCCCTTTCCGCGGGCGGTCCGGGAGCCTCCTCGCGCAAGCGCCTGTGGGGTCTCCCGTGACGCGCTTTTCCCGCAGGAGTCTCGTACCTTCCGTTCCAATCAACTTTGTTTTATTTAGATAGAACCCTTTTGATTCAAGCTAGATAATATTTGTTTGCCGGCAGTCTTTTTTTTGTGGGTTTGTAAATGGGAACGTTAGTTGATTTCCACTACAGGCACTCGCTTTCCGCGGGCGGGCGGGAGCCTCCTCGGCGTCGCCTGCGGGGTCTCCCTTGGCCACGCTTTTCCCGCAGGAGTCTCGTACCTTCCGTTCCAATCAACCGAAATGTTTTTTAAAATAAAAACTGCAGGCAGATATCTATTCGGAACCAAGTTTAAAACTAGTTTATCCTTTAAGTTTTTTTCACCTGTAATCCTCATTGGATGGAAGAAAATTGCGACACTCCTGCCGAAATACTGGCTAGCCGAGACGCCACAGGCGCTTAGCCGAGGAGGTTTGGCAGACAGTCCGCGGAAAGGGAGCGGATTTCTGAAATCGACGGACATTTTAAATAAAAAGCGTCTATTCCATTCTGGGAATGCATATCGTATCCTCTTTTTTTTGTGACAATTCTGCAAACATATAACTGAAACTCATTAAATTTTAGTATAATGACTTGTAGAAAGTGTCTTCAGGAGGAGTTTTTCATGAACATAATCATGCGTTTTCTTATCAACGGGCTGGTATTGCTCGTTATTGACTGGCTTCTCGACTCCATCACGATCAAATCTTACGGAACTGCCTTGCTGGCGGTTTTTATATTATCGATCATGAACTTGCTGGTTAGACCCATCCTCCAACTTATCACATTGCCAATCACCATCCTGACGTTCGGGTTGTTTTCTTTCATTATCAATGCCTTCACATTCCAAATCACTTCCTATATTGTCAGTGGCTTTGTAATAGATTCTTTTTGGGGGGCTTTAATCGGATCATTGTTATTGAGTTTCATTCAAAGTCTTCTTATAAAACAGAGTAAAAAAAACCGTCAGTAGCATGCTGACGGTTTTTCGTGTCATTTCCATGACAGCCTTCGATATTTCCCGGGCTATTTCACTAAATTCCGCTAAGCATCACTAGCTGTTTTCTCTCATTTTTGATAATCCAGAAGGAAAAAGCGGCTAATATCCATAACTTTACATATACATGCCAATTTCTCTGGAAATGGGTATGTATAGAATTTGGAGGAATCACATGTTCACAAAACATGAATCAAGATTTGCCCAGTCCATATTACTCGCGCTCGCTTTCTTTATTCCCTCTCTTTTCATTACTCCATCACTAGCAACGGCTGGCAATGATGAAACTAAACCAAGCTGTTCCTTATCTTTGGGACAGCTTTTTCACTTTTAAATGTCTAAATTTTTTGAAAAATCACATAATTATATTTTGTTTATATAGCATTATAAATAGTTTCGAATAATTATTATACGAGAAAAAACATGGGGTCACTCCCGTGGTAAGCGTTTTCATTTTTTGCTTTACATTCATCCTATTAAAATATATTATTTAGTTGTAATATTATGTGAAAAATCAATAAATAATATGTATTCTCCTCTACTAGTGATAAAATGCTAGATAGAGAAAATTAAACTCCAACATAGAAAAGGGGAAAATTATGCAAAACTCCAAAGAATCTCAACTACATAGAGGTTTGGAAGAAAGACATATCGCATTAATGTCTCTTGGCGCAGCCATTGGAGTCGGTTTATTTCTCGGCTCGGCATCTGCGATTAAATTAGCCGGTCCAGCAATCATCATTTCTTATGCCATTGGCGGACTTATGATCTATCTTATCATGCGTGCACTAGGTGAAATGGCAATAAAAAATCCAGTCGCAGGCTCCTTCAGCCGCTACGCAAGCGAATTTGTCGGTCCTCTTGCCGGATATATTACCGGATGGAATTACTGGTTCGTTTGGATCGCCACCTGTATGGCTGAAATTACGGCAGTCGGAATCTACATGCAATTTTGGTTCCCTGATACTCCGCAATGGGCTTGGGCGTTAGCCGCACTTGCCATCATGACAACGATTAACTTTCTTGCTGTAAAAGCTTACGGTGAATTGGAGTTTTGGTTCGCCCTCATTAAAATCGTAACGATCATCCTGATGATTGTCCTTGGCTTCGGAATGATCATCTTTGGTTTGGGGAACGGCGGAATCGCGGTCGGTTTCGGCAACCTTGTTGAAAATGGCGGATTTTTCCCTAATGGGATTTCTGGAGTCATCCTCTCGTTCCAAATGGTCATGTTCGCCTATTTGGGAATTGAAATGCTCGGTGTAACCGCAGGTGAAGTTAAAAACCCTGAAAAATCTTTAAAAAGAGCCATCGATACCGTTTTTTATCGGATTTTACTTTTTTACGTTTTAGCTCTGACGGTCATTTTATCAATCACTCCATGGGATGAAATGAATGGAGAAAACAGCCCATTCGTTATGATGTTTGATAAAATCGGTATACCAGGCGCAGCAGGAATCATTCAGTTTGTCGTACTGACAGCAGCCCTTTCATCTTGTAACAGCGGGATCTTCAGTACAGGAAGAATGTTATTCAACCTGGCACAGCAAGGTGAATCACCAAAAAGTTTCGAACGTACAACAAAGTCAGGCGTTCCTGGCGTTGCCATTATCGTTTCGGCTATCGTACTTCTTTTCGGCGTTTACCTTAACTACATGGAAGCCGATAAAGTTTTCACTTACGTCACAAGTGTCGCTACATTCGGCGCCCTCTGGACATGGGGAACGATACTTGTCACACAGATTATGTCTAGACGAAAAATGAGTCAGGGAGAAAAACAAGGCTTATCTTACAAGATGCCTCTTTTCCCATTGACTTCTTATTTCACTTTAGCCTTTTTAGTATTCGTAATGATCGTACTCGGTTTTTCAGCAGATACAAGAATCGCTCTAATCGTTGGTCCGATTTGGATCTTACTGTTGGTAGTCCTGTATTATGTGACCGGCTTGCATAAACGGAAAAGATAAATGCCAGAGGGTGCCCAATCTAATTGGCACCCTCTATTTCATTCCTTCACCTTTTACCCCTTCTTTTGATCACCCAATGGACCACCGCACCAGCTCCGCCTAAAATAATGAGGATCGGCAAGTTTCCGATTATAAAAACAATGATTCCTGAACCCGCTTTAAGTAATAGATTCGCACTCGTTGCAAGTTGTTTCTTTGTCCTCTCCCATGTATTCAATTCCTTATTATCAATGCCCGGCACAATTATCCTGTCCTGTGATAACGTGTTGGTGACCGTCGAATATGAGGTCTGGTTTTCAAGATACTTCATTTGCCCGGTCAGCTGCTCTATTTCTTCTTGCACCACGGCAAGATCGGATGATATTTTCAGCAAATCTTCCGTCTTCTCAGCATCCTTCATGAATGCAAGTAACCTTTCCTCCACTGCCCTCTTTGACTTCAATCTTGCTTTTAAATCCACATATTGCTCCGTTACATCCTGTCCTGTCACATTCCTTCCGACCACTTCTGAAGCCTCGCCCTCGCTATCGGTTAGAAAATCCTGAAAATGGGCTTCAGGGACCCGAACAGTGATCGTTCCTTCCACCAGTTCTTCATCTTCCCTGTATACATTGGACTCAACAACATATCCGCCATATCCTGCCGCCTTATTCTCAATCTTCATTTGTGCCTTTTCAAGGTTCTTCACCTTCAACTCAAGCTGGGCCTGATGGATGACCTTTCTTTCATCCGTCATCCCTTCCTTTTCCGCTGCTTCTTCCTGCACCTTATTCCCGGAAATGGAAGCGTCCATTTTACTTTCCGCCTTTTCACCCTGTGATTCCGATGCTGAATCATCTTTATCGTTACTGCTGCATCCAGCAAGTAAAAGGAACAAACTGAACATTAGCATCATTGTTTTACGGTTCATCGGTATTCCCCCTTTCTTAATAGTACCGACGTAAAAATTGGAAGAAAGTTACACTTCTTGATTAAAGGGGATGTTTTATTTTCAGGTGCGAAAGTAAAGGTATAAGAAATGAAGAAAGAAACGGATTGCATTATGAACTACGGAAAATTGGCTAAAAGTGTATTGGTACCTGTCCTCAGAAGATCACTTGTAGGGATATTCGCCACAAGGAATTCAAAAGAAATTTATGACAAACTCAAGAAACCTGCTTTGCTCCTCCTTCCTGGACTTTCCCCGTTGCTTGGACCAGCCTTTATACGATTATGGGACTGCTGACCTTGATAACATTGACGGCATTCGAGTTTTATAAAATAGACCGTACATCAGGTTTAGCAATGATTCCCTATATAGCATGGGTCACCTTGCTATTTAGATTGAACTTTTCCATTTTCAGAAACTATTAATCACAAAAAAGAGCGCCCCTTCTATTAAGGAGCGCTCCCTTTAGAGTTTCACGAGTAAAAGTTGAAAACTCACGAGTAATTGCCCAATTTTCACGAGTAAACCCGCTAAACTCACGAGTAAATGTGCTATTTTTACGAGTAAACCTTAACTAATTATTGATATTCGTAATTCTGCCTTCAATTCCTGCCGTGATCTTTCCGCCTTTAAAGGTCTCTTTCACATAGTTAACGAATGCTTCCAGGTCTGCATGTCCAAACACACGCTCTTTTCCTTTCAGGACGGTATAGTTATCACCGCCGCTTGCCATGAAATCATTGACGGCCACCGTGTATGTTTCAGTATCCTTGATCGGTGTTCCGTCCGCTTTCTTCAATAAGGTGACACGCTCCGTGACAGGTTTACTGAAGTCGGCTGTATAGCTCAGTCCAGAAATTTGCAAAGTTTTCGGAGATCCTTCCACTACCCATTGCTGTTGAAGCAGCGTTTTCACTTCCGCTCCAGTCAGTTCCAGCTTAACCAATACGTTTCCGAACGGCTGGATTTTCGCTAAATCGGAAAAAGTGACTTCCCCCTTTGGAATATCTGCACGGATTCCGCCTGGATTCATGAAGGCAAAATCGGAGTTCAAATCGGCCTTCATTGAATCGGCAATTAAATTTCCAAGGCCCGTTTCCTGCGTATAGGCATTGGTTCTTAAAATTTTCTCGTCCGTTGTCCCAAGCGGAGCTTTCAGCTCGGGGAACATGTCCAGGTAGTCGTTGATGAATTTCGTCGTCCCGGCATCCGGTGTGATGCCATCTTGTGTAACCGTAACAATCTCAGCTGACTTTTTGACAATATCCTTTGTGCTTGGATCGATTTCCAAATCCACATCTTCAAAAGCCGTTCCATAAGAGTAAGCTTGTACGATCAATTTATTATCGACATAGTTATTGACCTTTGCATGATTATCTCCGGCTAAGATCACATCCACTTCATCATCCACGGCATTGGCAAGATCAGCCACTTCGCCTGTGATGACCCCTTCCTTTTCCGTGCCTGGGTCATGTGAGATGATCACGATCGATTTGACGCCTTTACCTTTCAACTCACTAACCGCCTTATTTACGGCAGGTGCCTGTTCTATGAATTCCACATTCTTAATGCCATCCGGACTTACTTTTTGAGGTGTTGCATTCGTGACTACACCTATGAACCCAATATCAACCCCGCCGACATTTTTTATGACGTAAGGGTCCAAAATCGGTTTTTTCGTGTCTTTATATACGACATTGGCCACTACATATGGAAAGTTCAATTTATCGAATACCACATCGGATGTTGGCGACTTTCCGCCATTGATTTGAGCCATCAAGGTTTCTACCCCTTTGTCGAACTCATGGTTCCCGACAGTTCCGACATCGAATTTCATATCATTCAAAAACTGAAGCGTCGGTTTATCCTGGATCAAAGAAGAAACGGGTGCACTTGCCCCAACGGCATCCCCTGCCGAAAGTAAAAGTGTATTTTCAGGGTTTTCGGCTTTACGCTGCTTCAAGTGCGCGGCTAAATAATCGGCACGCCCTTGTTTGATGCCGCCAAAATCGGAGGTGGTATCAAGCTGGCCGTGAAGATCATTGATCCCGAGCAGTTGCACCTTAACGTTTTCTTTTCCCAAATTGTATTTGTAAATGCCAAAGCCTTTATCATCCTTTTTTCCTGTATAGGAAATCGGGCTGTCTTCCTTTAAATATTCCGCACCTTTTGGCGATGAGGTGAAAGTAACGTTCACCTTGCCTGAAATCGGGGCTATCGACCAGTTATTATCAGCGGTTGGATTGATCTCACCCTCTTGTGTGATGTAATCCATCAAGATTTGGCGATTTTCATCCGCAGAGTCAACCACATATTCGCTGCCCTTGACTCCCGGGAAGTTCCCCCCGCCCGAAGCACGGTAATTATTCGTCACGACGATGAAATCTTGATTCGGGTCCACTGGTTCACCATTATATTTCAAATCTGCAATCCTGCTTGAATCCGACACTTTTATCCCTTTTTCATCATAGCGCGGAGCCTTGGTGACATCGATTTGGTACGTGACACCGTCAATTACATCAAAATTATAAACGGCGAACTTTCCATTAAGCAGCTCCTGTTCCTCAGACTTGGCAGGATCGATCGTATTATATTTCCCGGCAGACATCTCAAGCCACTCTTTAACCACTGACCCTTTGATCTTGATTGCCTTTAAGGTATTATCGTATAAATATAAATCACCGGCGCTGCGGATGGTCAGTCCGCCTTCCTTGATTTCCGTGAATTCCTCTACGCCATTGCGACCCGCTTTGAATGGTGCTCCTACAGAGAGGATGGGCAAGTCTTTGTATTCAGGGCGGTTGCTTTGAATGTATTTTTCTACATACCATTTCTGTGCGCTCGTCACGACCTGTACGGAAGGATCGTCTTGCACAAGGGCGAAATAACTATGAATTGGAGCTGTAGTCGTTCCGATTGGCGTGTTAACATACTTGATCGTTCCTTCGTGATCCTTCTTCACGGCTTTGACGACAGCTGCATCTTCAGCCGCTTTTTTTCCTGTTATTTTGTCGTTGATTGCCCGTGTTGATGAATCGGAATTGACGACTTTCCATTTTCCCTTGATATTTTGGATATCAAGATCGATGATCCCGAGATGACTGCCGCCATATCCTGCTTGAACGGCTGGTACACCATTGATGGTACCCTTTTTATTATCCACGCCTTCAAGAACCTTTCCTTGGCTATCTTTGAATAGGCTGTCTAAAGAAGCCTCATCTTGTGCCGGGAAGACTTTATGCGTGTGGGAGAACGTGATGGCATCGATGCCGGATACCTTGCTTAATGAATAGATGACATCCTCGGTATTCTTGGTATCGCCATTAAACCCGGAATGTGTGAGGGCCACGATGACATCCGCGCCTTTTTTCTTCATTTCAGGTACATATTTTTTTGCGGTCGTGACGATTTCCTTTGTCATGACCTTACCGTCTAGATTCGCTTTATCCCAATCCATGATTTGCGGAGGGGCAAATCCAATGTATCCTATTTTTACTGTTTTTTCCTTTCCACTGATGTCCTTCACTTTCTTCGTGACGATTTTATAAGGAGCATATTTATTTTTATCATTCTTTGGATTATTGTCTTTATCCTTTTTATAAACATTGGCATTGACGTAAGGGAAGTTCGCATCGTTGATGGCCTCGTCCAAATAAGATAAACCATAATTGAATTCATGATTGCCGAATGTGGCCACATCATAATCAAGCAAGTTCATCGCTTTATAAACGGGATGGACTTCACCCTTTTTCAGAGGCGCTATTTTCGCTTTGTACGTACCAAGGGGAGTCCCTTGAATAAGGTCGCCGTTATCCACTAAAACGCTATTTTTCACTTCTTTTCGAGCCTGTTTGATTAAAGATGCGGTGCGGGAAAAGCCGACGGAGTCCGATATGGCATCCTTATAATAATCATAGCTCACCAGATTGGTGTGTATATCAGTCGTTTCCATGACCCTTAGTTCAAATGGTGCATCCGAAACGGAGGCTGCCAGGCTTTTGCCGAAGTCACTCGTATGGCCGTTATAATTGGAGACAACCGATACGTTAACCCAATAACCCGATTTGTACGAGTTGAAGTACGCCGAGAACTTTTGGGCCGATTTAATATCCGCCTCAACGGCTGATTGTGAAATGACCTTCGTCCCATTCATTAATTGAAAGACAACGGTTTCATTTCCTTTGTTCCCCTTTTTCGGTGTGACCGTTACAGTCGCTTTGGTGCCTTTTGAGTAATGAACAGTAGGAGCTGAAATGATAAATGGTTCAGTCGTGGCCGGTTTCTTTTTAGACTCTTTGGCGGATGCCTCCCCCGGTACGGTAAATGGCGCTGTAATTAAACTCACAGCAAGAATCGGTGCGAGCATCTTCTTAACTTGCAACTTGTACGACATACTTCACAACCCTTCTAGTTTTGTAAAATGCTAGAATAATATATCATGATTCTGTCGAATTATCGCCAAAACTTACCGTAATATTATGAATTTTGAATAAATGGTACTTTTTGCTCATTTCCATCCAGAGCGCCTAGCTCGATATACCTTCAATCATGTATATAAATCATCATAGAAACCCTTTGTATCCTTAGGGAGAATCTCCCCTGATAGAGAAAGCTGGCCCATGAAAATGAACCAGCCTGCTAACATCGTATGGTTTTCAAATATGTTCCTTACGCTCTTTTTTCAGGGAAACCCTTTGAAACGGCAAACCTATAAATCCCGATCTATTAAACTGGCGGATACCGGTTCGATGCCCATCTCCCTCGACCAGATGGACAGCTGGCCTATATGGTGAATTTCGTGCGCTATGAGATGGCGCAATATCCTGCCTTTTTCATATGTCCCCTTCATCCAAGATGGCTGAACCATTCCATTCTCTTCTTCAATTGCATCCGAGTTCAAATAGTCCATGATCTCTGAGTGATATTGGTTAGATAAATCTTCCACTTTTCCGATCGTATTATAAGCGTCCAAATCGATTGCGACATCAGGCCTCCCTTGTATGGCCCTGATCCAGCTGCATTCGACATCGATAATATGGGCAAGTGTCCGCAATATATTGCCCATCCCTCCCGTACGCTGCCGTTTCAGCTCCTCATTCGGTAAGGATCGGCACCACTTGAACCATTCCCTTCTCACCTGCCAGTTATAATAGAATAATGTCAACATCCTTCCCATCCCCCCTAACACTCTTTGTCGTCAAATTCCCTTCAGCCTTTGTATTGATAATAATCCTGTCTTTGAATCGTTTTGAAGCCACAAGATTCATAGAGTCTTAACGCATGCTCATTAGTCGCCTCGACCTCGAGAAAAATATCATATCCCAGCTGGCATTGTTCGGCTACAACCTTTTTCAATGCCTTTCTTCCAAGTCCTTTTCCCTGGTATTTTGGCAAAATGGAAAATCCATAAATCCACGCTTCCCTGCCTGAGTGATCAACACGGATCTTACCGACTGCGCGGCCGCCCTTTTCAATCATCATGGTTTTCAGAGTATCCTCATATAGGATGCGCCGATAATAATCCTTCGCCTCTCGTTCCGTAAATCGGAAACATTGAATATCCAGCTGAATTTCCGTTTCCTCATCATCTCTCCGTGAAGGGCGAACGACTGCATCATCATAATCATCAAGCTCCGTTTCGGACCACTTCATTTGAAACTCTGAAAAAGCAAACTCACATGGGAGCTGTTTCAAAAATTCTGTCCCAGAATGTGATTGAGCAGGTGAGTTCAAGAGAATCACCTTATAGTTGCGCTCCACGGCACTCCTTATCGCCTCTTCCAGCAGCTTAGTAAAAATGCCTTGCCTCCGGTAGTCGGGGTGCACCATCCCGCACATCTCCGCTTTGTTTCCAAAATCGTAAAGACCAAGAAAACCAACAAGCTTCAATCCATCATAGTGGAGAAAAGCATTCTTATGAACACCATTTCGACTGCGAAGCGTTTCCCAATTCAGTTTTAACGTATAACCTTCCCGTTCACATTCTTGCTGCAGGATCCGAATATCTTCCAGCTGTTCACTTTTCAATTTTGCCACCCCTTTTCCATATTATCAGTTTATTACCAAAAAATAAGAAAAGCAGCACCCTTTTACTTGGGTGCCGCAAACTATTCAGAAGTTTATTGATGAATGTTGTTTTTTTAAAAGTATTTTCACTTTAATCCATAAAACTAAAATCCTACGAGGGGAGGATTTCCTATCTAATTCCATTGACGGATGAATTATAGCAGTAAAATGATTCCAAATGACGATTATTTTTTACCTATTTTGTGCTATATTCCAAATAATGGTTTATTATTATTTTATTTTAGGTTAAGGGAGGGATTTAACAAAAGCTTGAATCAGTTAGTACCCATTTCTTTATACCCGAATTCCGGACCCTTTTTAGTATAGAATCCGAAATTCGGTGTTTACCATCCGGCACTTACGTCCTGAGGTTATCGTTTTTTCGTTTTATGAGCGGACTTTTTTAAGTTCTCTACGTCCGTTGTCAGTTCTTTTAATTGTTTACCGAAGCGGAAGAGCAAAAACATAGAAACGACGAATGGATAGCCAAATTCGCTAACTAATGAAACCCACATAGTAGCATCCTCAATCATCATCCTCTTCACCCCTTTTCTTGTATCTGATATCTAAAGTGAAACTTGTCAAAAAAAATCAATCTAGCACTATTGATTTATGGAAAAAAGAACGAATGTTCCTATATAATTGATTTATTCCCCTTGTCCATCACTTTATTAATAAAAGGAGGGATAACAATGAACCAATTAACTTCTCATTTTTTTTCTCATTCATTGGAGTTTCTGCAGCAACAGTACTCATCTTTCTTTGCACAACCGATCATTCAATTATTCTTACAGAACCCAGAGCATTTAAAGATTTTCACTGAAACTCTTGATTCCCCTTCTTCCCACAACATTGATCATCTCAACGAGACTTTCAAAATTTTCTACTACCGGGCTAAAGTATACAAATACATGTGCTCCTTAATTTACTTTTTCTCTGTTGATTTTGATAAAAGGGCACGGAAGCAGCGGGAACGCTATCGAATGGTACTTGATGCGACACCAAGGGATACTGGCGGATTGATTGATCGAATCGGCACCTTGGATGTTCAACTTGAAAAGATGGGGGAATCGAATGAACTCGCTTCACACATAAGTGATGAAGAGATGGCAAAAGCCTTGAAGAAGTTAACAGCCAAACAAAGCCTGGTGCTGACCATGATCTTTTCCTACGGCCTATCCAACAAGGAAATCGCTGCCTATTTCCAGGAGTCGCCACAGAATATCTCAAGCATCCGTAAACAAGCTCTTAAAAAACTTCGAAAGCACTATATGGATGAGGTATATGTTAGAAAGGAGAAAAGCCATTGTGGATAAAAAACTGTCAAAAGAAGAATTGTTGGACCTGATCGACTCTTTGAATCCTAAAATAAAAAAATCATTAAAAAATACGAACTATCAAGATCGGAATGATCTGGAGCAAGAAATTAAACTCAAGATCATTGAATCATATGAAAAAATCGCAGCAATCGAAGCCCCTAATTTTGAGGAGTTCCTTGCAGAATTCCTGACTAAGCAAAAACAATGAAAAAGTACCAAGTCCAGAGAAAGCTGCTGGACTTGGTACTTTTTTTTGAATTTCAGTTTGATGGTTTCAATATCAGCTTATCCCCTTTTGGATCGTCCATCGTGGTTTTGTGATAAGTACCCTCTGCCCAATCATCAAGCTGATCGTGATACCACTCACTTTTAACGTTACCTGATTGACCCGGTCCAACAAGGTGATATCCTTGTTTCATGTCGGCTAGGTCGATGACGAATCGCCAGGAGCCACCGTGATTAACGGTTCCATCATCTAAAAATGCCGCAGCCTGTACGGTGACACTGCTGCCGCCTACCGGAATGCCGCCGCCGCCGTTAAATAAATAATGTAACGGGGCGACACTTGATAACGGGTGGTTAAACCTGACCTGGTGATAGTCTCCCCATTCCCAATCAGCTATATCGTCACCTTGTGATTCTTCCAGTTCCGTTAACGTCACCTGTAACGACTTGGCAAGCACCTGCTCAAGTCCGCCTGCATCTTCAATCCAAGGGCCCGGCTTACCGTCCAGTGCCCGCCTTAGCAGTTCATCAACCGCCGAACGCCTTCCATTAAAAAGGTTGAGGGTTTCTTCCGGTACTTCTTCTTTAAGCAGAACATCCCCTATATTTCGCATCCAGACATTAAAAATCATCGGTGCCGCTTCATCAGCTGAATCGATATGATTCCATTTCATCAGAATCGTCAGTGCCTGGGCTTCCTGTTTCCCAGATGGACCTTTCAATACCTCCACGAATCGAGGAACAAACTCCTTAGCTTGCAAATTCACTTTATCCATCTGCAGGCTTTGCATATTCTCGGCCGTAAGCTTTTTATTCGCCTTTAAAAACTCCTGTATCCTCATCTGGCGGTATGGCTGTGCCCAGTTATTGCTGATATGGTAAGGGTAATCATCCGAGATGACTTTATTATTCGCTGTCGAAATGAATCCCTCTTTTGGATTCACCGTTTTTGGAAGTTCATCAAAGGGAATATAGCCTTTCCACTCAAATTCATCCGTCCAGCCAGGTACAGGCAGCATACTATCACCTTTTTTCCGGATTGGGATTTTCCCATTCGCCTTGTATGCAATGGTCCCATCGGCTGAGGCAAAGACGAAATTCTGTGCCGGCGTTTCGAATTTCAAGAGGGCCTTTTCGAATTCTTTCCAGCTTCCCGCCTTATTCATATTCAGTACCGCTTCAAGCTCGGCCGATGGATCAAGTGCCGTCCACCTTAAGGCAAGCACGGTATCTTTTCCGCTTTTCCCGGCAAACTCGGAGACAACGGGTCCATGGCGGGTAACCGTCACTTGATAGTCAAGTGTTTTCCCATCCTTCACCTTGATGGGTTCGTCCAGGATTTCAGCTTTTTCCCATTTACCTTTGTAGGAGAATTCTTTCTCATTTTCCGGGTTTCTCCTCTCAATATACAGATCCTGAACATCCGGACCGGTATTGGTCACACCCCAAGCGACCTTTTCGTTATGACCTAGTATGATTCCCGGAATCCCGGCAAAAATAACACCGCTCACATTGACTGACGGGGCCTCCAAATGCATTTGATACCAAACCGACGGTGTAGCCAAACCCAAATGGGGATCATCCGCCAATAACGGCTGACCGGATTGCGTTTTCTTGCCTGAAACGACCCAGTTATTGCTGCCGTTGAATTCATAAGGAATAACGGCCCCTGCAAAACTTTTTTCAATATCCAGTTCTTCCTTGCTGATGATATATGGAGCGTTCTTTGGATAATCGGGAAATAAATCATATGCCTTTTCCTTGGGGAACGTTTGCAGCAAATACTGCCTAAACGCCTGATCTTCCCAGTTCCCGCCTAAATCAAAGGCCATATATTTACCTATGGTCAGCGAATCGACCGGTGTCCAAGGCTCCGGTTCGTATCCAAGCAGAGTGAACTCCGCCGGCCATTTTCCATTCTCCTTCAATTCATCGATATAAAGATTTACCCCCTCGGCAAACATATCCAAGGCTTCTTTTCCGTCACTTGAATATGCAGCATAAGAGGCTTCGGCCGCCCGCCTCAAACCAAGTGTGCGGAAATACTTATCATTTTTGACGGTTTTCTCACCAATCACTTCACTTAATCTACCTGACGCCTGACGCCTGCTTAAATCCATTTGAAATAAACGGTCCTGTGCTTGGATATATCCTTGGGCTAAATACAAATCATGTTCACTCGCTGCGTTGATATGCGGGACCCCACTTGAATCCCTCACCACCGTAACCGGTTTCAAAAGACCTGGAAGCGATATTTCCCCCTTCGTTTCCGGCAAGGCTCTTGAAAGGAATACATTTGCGGCAATCAAGACAGACAGCAAAAGTATGATCAGGATTCCAAAACTCCATAGCGCCCGCTTTCTCCACTTCCGTTTTGGCTTTTGCTGAGGTACGGCAACTTCCATCGATTCATCTTCCTCTCCCCTTAAAACTCTCTTTCTTTCTATTTAAGATATTCCGCGTTTAACTCCAGCTTTCCTACCACCCTCCCCACATTCTCTCTTTTTATTTCAAGGTGCAAGTACGGATTATTCCGAGCAACGTCGAATTATTACACACAAGGTCGAATCAACTCGCTCAAGGTCGAATTTTCACCGTGAAATTACTCCGATAAACAGTAAATCAAATGCAAAAACACCGATACAATGTATCGATGTGGCAGGGAATGCTAGCTATTTGCAATAATGTATTCAATCACTTTATCTGCATCGTCTGTATAAAAGAGGGCTTTATCAAAGTCATGGGCCGCCTTCGTCTCGGCTTCCATATATTCAATCGAGGAAAGGAGACCAAAGATCCTCTTCCATTTATGAGTCTTCTCCAGAAGTTTTCTTTCCTTTTTTATATCCTCTGGTATGAATTCATTAATGATAAACCATGGGTCGGAAAATGAGGGGTCCCCAAAACGTTCTTTCAAGGCTCGCAATTTGTCCCGATCCCATTCCACCCTTACCAAGTCCGATATGACCGAGACATTTTGGACTGAGTCGAGGATGCGTTTGGATAAAACATCATATTCTTCATCCTCCAGCCCATTATCCGTCATGATTCCTACACAATACCATTTTTCGTAATGTTCAGGTTCTTCATTTTTCTTGAAAAACACTATTCAACCACCTTCCTTATACGCTTTACATGTCCTATTTAATTTAAATTAAAAACAACATGTCCGTCCACGTCACTTCACTATAACATGGAGAAATATCGATGGGCGATTAAATATGGGAGCAGCAGGAATGTTAGCCTGACATAGAAAAAAAGATACCCTAAAAAAAGGATACCTCCATCATACTGGCTGAAGAGCCAGCCCTCTTTGATTAAACAGATATTCCAGGGCCTGCCTGAACGATAGAAAGGCTTTTACCTGATTTGCAAGATCAAGTTTGACGATCTCTTTTACGACATCAGGGGTAAAACCGACAAACATCGTTTCCGTTCCCATCAAGGCCAATGCCCCCACTAATTGATCCAGCAGGGAGAGCATATTGCTTTCCTTCGTAAAGGTAATTCCCGAGAAATCCATGATCAATACTTCCGCATGCAGATCTGCACATTTTTGCAGCACCGTCGATTGCATCGACTCCATTCTCCAATCGTCAATGCGTCCGATCAACGGTAAGAGCAGCACATCCTTTAATACGGTCTGAACAATCGGCGTGGACAATTCTTCCATGACTTCTTGGTTTTCCTTTATCTTCTGCAAAGAATCGTTTGCCATTTTCGCCATTTCTTTATAATGATTCACGTAACTGATACTCACACAGTGTATGAACTGGTCCAGGATTACATCAATTATCGAGCTTGCCTTCAACAGAATTTCAATGGAGTAATATCGGTTGCTCACCTCTTCTTCAATGAAACTCCAGAAAAGGTTACGTATCGCTTGAGCTTCCTCAATATTCTTATCTAAAGAAATGCCCATATCCACGATGCGCTTACCTATTTCCATACCCGTTATCTTCATGCTTTCCATCGCTTGTGCCTTTCCATGAATCAAGGCATCTGCATGAATTTGAATAAGTTTTGACCGAACCTCTTTACCGGTTTCTAAATCATAGAGCGGTTCCTCTTCTTCAAACAACTCGATATGCTCCACTAGGATATATTTAAATTTTTCAATTTTTTCGCCAATCATTCTTAATTCTTCCATATGGACCTCCCATACAGGGCTTTTATCATATTTTAGCAATAATCGAGGGGTAAGGATATAAAATCCTTCTATTACCAATATGCTAATAGACGTTTACCCTTTTCTTGATAAGGGTATTATGATGTATGACTTGGAGGGATGAACATGAAAAAAGATCAACAAGACTTCGAATCTGAAAACATGAGCGATTTAGTCGAGCTCATAAACAGTAAAAATAACAGCCGCAGAATCTTGGATGTACTTCGGCGTAATAAAAAGGATAAAAGTAAAGGCAAAGATAAAAAATGAAAAAGCCCAGTCCAAATTGGCCTGGGTTTTTTGAATGGGATAAAAATAAAAGAGCTGAGTTGTTTATTAGGCAAGCCCAGCTCTTTCGTCATTAAAAATCGAAAAGCCACTACCTTTTTCTCCGGATCTCTTCCACATGGTTCCCTTCAGTAGTAATATAGACTGTTTCATCAATTTTGTATGTTAAATAACGGTCACAATCAATTTCAAACGTTTTCCCATTGTCGAATTTCATTGCGCAATTGGATCCCTCTTCGGTTTCCGTCACATCAATGACTTCGTTCGTCTTAAAACCGACTGCCTTGCCATCGGAGAAATGCGGATAGTATTTTTCAACAATCTGCACCTTATGCAATCTGCCCGGACTTGTTAAGTATACAACGAATAATATAATTAAAACGGCTATTAACCCAATGAGAATTACTGCTTTTCGTTTCACTCTATCTAATACCCTCTTCTCTTATCAATCTATTATTCAATATCCATTTTCACTAGATTATATTCAGGATTCCGGAAAAACATGATAGAAAAGATCATTTTATTTAACGATTTTCACTTTTTCCACCATCATCGCACAAGCGGCAGCAAGGAGGATCAGAATGGATACAGCCGAGATGACCCCTCCCCAGCCGAACTTCATCAGGAATAAACCGCCTGATGCCCCAACTATACTTGATCCTGCATAGTAAAACAGGAGATATAATGCGGATGCTTGTGCCTTTTCACTCTTATCTGCCAAACTGCCGACCCAGCTGCTCGCAATGGAATGAGCTCCAAAAAAGCCAAATGTAAACAGGGCAAGCCCCATTATTTTCAGCAAAAGCGGGTCCAATAAAGTTAACAGGGCGCCCATCAGCATGATTGCGATTCCGATAAGAAGTACAACACTCCGACCATATTGATCGGCAAGCTTCCCCATCCATGTTGAACTAAACGTCCCCACAAGATAGATTATGAATATGAAGCCAATCAATGTCTGTGATAAATGATATGGCGGTCCCATTAAAGGTATACCCACAAAGTTATAAACGGTAACGAACGAGCCCATTAATAGGAAGGCCATGCCGAATAAGAGTACTAGTCTGTTATTCCTTAAGGTATTGATAAGGGAGGTTTTGATTCTCGATAATGAGACCCGTACGCGGACAGAATGCTGCGAAGGCGGTAGCATCCACCAAAAAGCCAGACTGATGATCAAACTTAAAGCTCCAAGGCTTCCAATCGCTATGTTCCATGAGAAATGGTCGGTCAGCACCCCGACAATCAGCCTGCCAGCCAATCCGCCGATACTCGAGCCGCTCACATAGATCCCCATCACATAGCCAAGGCTTTTCGGATGAAATTCTTCATTGATATAGGCCATCGCAATGGCCGGGAAACCTGCAAGCACCGCTCCTTGAATCGCCCGAATTGCGATCAGGATGTATAGATCATCCTGGATGAAGCTGACACATATGGATAACAATGCAGACAGAGTGAGCGCCGTCCCCATTATTTTTTTCCTATCGATATTTTCTGAGAAAAAAGAAACAAGCAATAAACAGAGTGCGAGCGTTCCAGTCGCGAAAGATAATGTAAGGCTTGCCATTGCAGGAGAGACTCCAAATTGCTTTGCGAAAACCGGAATGACCGGTTGGGTACTATACAGATCCGCAAACGTTACAAAGCTACCGAGAAATAAAGCCAAGATCGTTTTCCTGAATGATTTACCAGCAGGCTCGATATAATTCACTTTTGTTCAGACCCTTCACTATTTAACTTTCCCCCTATGTTAATACGAACTTCCCGAGTTGTCTATTTCACCACTCTATCCAACGGGAAAATTTCATTCCAGAACTAAAAAAACCTTCACTGCATGCAGTGAAGGTTTTTTCATTAATTTGAACGTTTACCATCCCGCTCGCTTTTCTTAAGGAGCCAGTACACTGGCATACCGATAATGAGGATGATCACTGAGTACAGGGCATTTAAAGGTGTTTGGATTAACGTGCTTAAAACGATGTATATTGCACCAGCAATCGCCACGATGGGGATGAATGGGTAAAACGGCACTTTATACGTTTTTGCATCCGGATCTTTTCTGCGTAAGATGAAGACCGCAAAGAAGGCTAATCCATAAAAACAGAAGACAGAGAAAACAGCCATATTGGTAAGTTTGTCAGGGTCTGTTGCTACCATCATGATGATTGCAATGAACACTTGCAATACCGTGGCATTTATAGGCGTTTTGAACTTGGGCGATATTTTTCCGATTTGTTTATGGCCTGGCATCATTTTATCAGTCGCCATCGCCAAGGTAATGCGCGGAAAGGTCAAAAGCTTTCCGTTCAAGCAGCCGAAGATTGAAATCGCAATTCCGATCGATATCAATTTCCCGCCCAATTCACCGAATAGAAGCGTTGCTGCAACATTCGCTGCATTCGTACCATGGGCTATGACTCCCTCCGCCCCCAATACATGAAGCATGGCAAGATTCACACCCAAGTAAGCGACCATGACCACGACCAATCCCGTTATGATTGCCCGCGGCAACGTTTTCTGCGGGTTTTTCATTTCCCCTGCCATGAAGCCGACATTCATCCAGCCATCATACGCCCAGAGCGTTGCCAAAATCGCACCGGCCATACTGATTTTCATTGAACTTTCGCTATCGATATTGAATACAGGCATATCACCTTGTGCGATACCGAATACCGCTATGAAAATGATCGGGATCAATTTAGCAACGGTCGATAAGGTTTGGATGATACCGCCGTATTTTGTCCCCAGCAAGTTCATGCCTGCTATGAATACAATCGTAAGAATCCCTATCGCCAAAGAGTAGCTTGAAGCGATCTTAAATATTCCTGCAACTAATAACCCGAAGTATAAACTGAGTGCGCCCATGACTGCAGGTCCGTATACCAATGTCTGAACCCAGCCGCATAGGAATCCCCATGCTTTACCGTACACTTCTTCCATATAGACATATAAGCCGCCCGTTTTAGGAATCCGTGTACTCACTTCCGCAATCGTCAACCCGCTTGCAAGGGTAATCAGACCGCCTATCAGCCAAGCTAACAAGGCCATGGTTGAATTACCGCTCAATTCAAGCACGTCACCAGGTCTCATGAAAATACCAGAACCGATAACTGTACCAACTACAATAGATGTTCCAACCCAAAAGCCAATCGTTTTCTTCAATTGGTCATTTCTCATGTTGTCCTCCCCAGGTGTACACATGTACTTTATTTATACTAAAATTATATCATATAAATTATATGGAAATAGTTTATGTAATCATTTGAATATTCCGGAAAATACTCAAACACGTTGGTATCATTACGCTCAGACAGTTTTATTTTATTTATATTTTTTTTACTAATTATGACTGAAACTGCACTGAAAACCGAATATTTTTTTATTTTAAAAAGATTTATTGAGTTTTTACTCAATAATAACGAATTAAAAACTTAAAAAATAAATTATCATTCGTTATTAATTTCATGGGAATCCTGCTCATTTTCGGACACAAAAAAAACCACCCCGAATCAACGGGGTGGTTCCTCTCCTCTTTCAAGCTTCATTTCGTATTACCAAATAATGAATAGAAGCACAACCGCCAAGACGATCCGGTAAATGGCAAAAGGAGTCAATTTAACTTTATTGATTAAAATCAAGAAAAAGCGGATACAGAATAATGCAAAGATAAATGCACTGATGAAACCTGCAATAAAGAATGGCAGAACTTCAGGCGTGAAGCTATCCCAGTATTTCACGATTTTCAAGAGACTGGCACCAGCCATGATCGGCACTGCCATGATGAACGTGAAATCGGAAGCAGCCCGATAGCTCATCCCTAATAGCACACCGCCTGATATCGTTGAACCTGAACGGGAAAATCCCGGCCATAGTGACAAACATTGAATTAATCCTACACCAAAGGCTTGTTTATAAGTGATTTGGTCAACCGTCTCTGCAGTCAGCTTTGGACGGAATTTATCCGCAGCAATCATCAAAAATGCGCCAAGGAACAATCCGACGATAACCGTCTTCATCGTAAAAAGATGATCATCAATATAATCTTCGAATAATAGACCTAAAACGCCCGCCGGCAACAATCCGACAATGATCTGCAATAGGTTAAGCTTTTGGCCGTTCCCAGCGGATGTGCCTTTCAGCTTCCTTAAACCAAGCAAGTCCATGAATCGCCCCCAGAAGAGCACGACAACGGCGAGTATCGAACCAAGCTGGATGACCACCTTAAAGGCATTAGCCACTTCACTCCCGAAAAGCTCTTTCGAATTCAGCCATAAATCATCGACGATAATCATATGCCCTGTTGACGATACAGGAGCAAACTCAGTTAATCCTTCTACAAGACCAAGGATAACTGCAACAAAAATTTCCCACATATTCATTTTATTCACCTCATGTTTCGAACACCTATTTATGGAAATACCATATGTATTTTACTCGTTGTTTAAAATATTGTCTATTAAACATTGCTGAAACAATTCAAGCGTACATGTATGATAGGGTTCAAGATAAAGTTTAAAGGGGAAGTGATGATTTTGCAAAACATACTGATTTTCGCCCATAGAGGGTCCAAGGGGACGCATCCTGAAAATACCATGGCAGCCTTTCAAAAGGCGGCAGAAATCGGGGCCGAGGGGATTGAGTTCGATGTCCACCTCAGTTCTGACGGGGAATTGGTCATCATCCATGACGAAACACTTGATCGAACGACCACCCTTACTGGTCATGTAAAAGATCATTCGGCACAAAAACTGAAAACGGCTGATGCCGGGAGCAAATTTTCCAATGAATTCCTTGGGGAGCGGATTCCTTTTTTAATGGACGTTTTCGACTGGGCTAAGGGAAATGCTTTATTGATGAATGTCGAAATCAAGACGGATAAACTCGCTTATGAAGGAATCGAACAGAAGATCATTGATGCAATTCGTCAATATGGAATGGAAAACCGGGTGATCCTCTCTTCCTTCAACCATCAATCCATTGAAAAAGTGAAGATGCTTGCCCCAGATCTTGAACGGGCATTATTGTTCGAGGGACTTCCTGAAAACTTCGAAGAAATCTTACGTGATAAAAAGGAATCGGGTTTTCATCCAGATAAAAACAGCCTGACTCCAGCGGTTAAAGAAAAAGCGAAAAAACTCGGATATAAAATCCGGCCTTGGGTCGCCAATGATGAAGCCGACATCGTCAGGCTGGCAGAGTTGGGAGTCGACGTCATCATGACCGATTTCCCTGAAAGGGCAATCAAGATTTTAAAAGCTTGGCAGTCACATGGCTGAACCATGCGAAAGAGAAGGAGCGTTGCTCCTTCTCTTTCAAATCCATATTTATTCAATTAATTAACGAGAGAAGTTTGAACCGCCTAGTTGTTGTTCAGCCATTTGAACCAAACGTTTTGTGATTTCCCCACCAACAGATCCGTTAGCGCGAGAAGTAGTGTCAGCACCTAGGTTTACACCAAATTCACTAGCGATTTCATTCTTCATTTGTTGTAGGGCTTGTTCTGCACCAGATACTAAAAGTTGATTGCTGTTATTGTTGTTTGCCATGTGTTTTTCACCTCCTACTAATATTAATTAGCATTTTAAGCTTAAATTATTATTGCCAATTTATTGAATTTTTTTGTTTGCGTTTCTCCCAATCCTGAGCTCTTTATCATGAATTTCTTTTTATGCTCATAAACTGTTAGGAAACTTTCAGTAGGAGGGAAAAGAATTGCAAATACATGTGGTTAGGCCAGGCCAGACGTTATATGGCATCGCCCAGACGTACAGCGTAACCGTTGACAGGCTCGTTGAATCAAATAAGATCCCTAACCCAAATAATCTTGTTTCGGGGCAGGCCCTTGTCATTCCAATCGTCGGCAGTTATTATTTCGTTCAACCGGGTGATAGTCTTTATTCCATTTCCCAAAGGGTTGATGTCCCTGTTCAAGAATTGGCAAATATAAATGGCATTTCCGAAAATCAAATCCTATCCGTTGGATACCGGCTTTATATTCCGGCACGGAGGAAAAGGACCGCCGAATTCAACGGCTATGTCGAGCCGAGGGGTACGACGGTTGCACCGGCCCTTGTGACGGCCGCCAGGGAAGCTGCGCCCTATTTAACCTACTTAGCCCCTTTCAGCTTCCAGGCGCTGCGAGACGGCTCCTTAAAAGAGCCATTACTCGATGACTTCCCTGCCATCGCCAGGGAAAATAAAAATGTCCTGATGATGGTGATCACAAATCAGGAGAATGACCAGTTCAGCGATGAGCTCGGGCGGATCATCTTAACGAATACTTCCGTTCAGAATAAGTTCCTGAACAATATCGTTACAACGGCAAAGAAATATGGTTTCCGGGATATCCACTTTGACTTTGAGTATTTACGGCCGGCCGACAGAGAAGCCTATAATCAATTTCTCCGGAAAGCCAGGGACCGCTTCAAGAAGGAAGGATGGTTCATTTCCACGGCACTGGCCCCTAAAACAAGTGCTGAGCAAAAAGGCCGATGGTATGAGGCGCATGACTATAAAGCACATGGTGAAATCGTAGACTTCGTCATCATCATGACATATGAATGGGGGTATAGCGGCGGACCGCCAATGGCAGTGTCACCTATCGGACCTGTTCGGGATGTCCTCGAATATGCCGTCACCGATATTCCTTCCAACAAGATCTTGATGGGGCAAAACCTATATGGCTATGATTGGACCTTGCCTTTTGTACAGGGATCCACTGCCAAGGCCGTAAGTCCGCAGCAGGCCATCCAAATTGCGGCGGACAATGATGTTTCAATTGAGTATGATGAAACCGCACAGGCCCCTCACTTCAATTATACCGATATTGAGGATAGGCAGCATGAGGTGTGGTTTGAAGATGCCAGATCGATTCAGGCAAAATTCGATTTACTCAAAGAATTGAACTTAAGGGGAATGAGTTATTGGAAGCTCGGCTTAGCCTTCCCCCAAAACTGGCTGCTCATCAGTGATAACTTCAACGTACGGAGAAGGGTTTAACAAAAGATATAGAATACCGAAGCTGAAATGGGCATATAATCAACCATCGAGCATGAAGTCCATTCAGGATACGTGACTCAGCACTAAAAGCCTTCCGACATCTTCCGGAGGGCTTTTATCATTTACCGTAATTCGATCAGGCAATATGCCGATATTCATCATTCAAAGTTTGTCTGTTCGGACCCTTATGAGCCATGCCTTTTTTGACCATACTATAGAAAAGCTCAAAGGGTGTGAAAATAATGATTCGAATCGGTCCATACATCAGTACCGTTCCAAGATTTCCGCGTTTCATCAGATTACTTTCCATCATCGCATTATTTTTACTTTCATTCGGGGTCTTGATCCACATTGTGGAGCCAAAGAGATTCCCCACCTTGCTTGATGGCATCTGGTGGGCAATCGTGACGATGTCAACGGTCGGCTATGGAGATTTCACTCCCGTGACCAATCTTGGCAAAATCATTGGGATGGTCCTCATTTTGTCAGGGGCCGGCCTGATTACTTCTTATTTTGCGTACATCGCTAAAATTTCCATATCCAATGAACAGCAATTTCTAACAGGAAAGAAAGTATTCGGCGGCGGCGGACATATTATCATTGTGGGCTGGAATGGCCGTTCCAAGAGAATCATCCAAAACATCCATGATCGCAAGCACCATCAATCCATTGTCCTTATCGATGATACACTGCAAAAGCACCCGCTTCCACGAACGAATATCCACTTTATCCAAGGAAAAGCTACATTGGATTCCGTTTTGCAGAAAGCCAATATTAAACAAGCCATTCGCGTCCTTATTACGGCTGACCTTAAGCAGGACGAGCTGCAAACGGATATGTTCTCGATTTTAACGTTACTGGCCGTCAAAGGGCTGAATCCGCATGTGTATTGTCTTGTGGAAATATTGACGTATGAACAAAAGGAAAATGCTTTACGGGCTGGGGCGGACGGTATAGTCGAAACGAATAAATTCGCGAGTGAATATATGCAGGATTGCTTATCGAAGGGGATCATAACGGAAGCCAGAGAACAAAATGAGCTGGATGGATTGAGCCTCAAACAGCTGCCCATCCAGGATGACTGGGCGGAATTGACGTTCAAACAGCTGAACGTTAAGCTATTCGATCAAAACATTTTATTGGTCGGCATCATTTCAGGAGGCAAGACCTTAATCAAGCCCCCCGGAGATGTAATCATCCATCGTGATGACACTCTAATCATCATTGATGATTAATGTAATAAAAGCTTTTCCAGATTACGGACAAGCGCTTTTCCTAAAGAGATATAGTTTTCCGGAAATTCGGCATCCGGATTTTCAGGCTCGGCAAACTGATTGAAGGAGGCGGAAAGGTTTCCGATATTTCCTTCATCGTCATTCCCGTCCTCGTACTTATGAGATAACAAAAACGGTTGTAAGAGTTCGACCATTACCCCGTCCTGATCGAGTGAACCATCAACAGCCTTGAAAGGGACCCGCAAGAATTGGTAGCCATCACTGTCATCAATCTTATAATCAAAAGACCCGTGGTCATAATCCCATCCTCCGCCTATCGCATATCCTTCCGGTTTTAACTTTGTCTCCAAATCGAACAACCCGAAAGTTTTCCCTTCCAACTGAGAAGAAATTTTAATCATTGTATAAAACCTCTTTCGCTAATTTTCTATTAGCTTAACCAAAGCGCCTAAAAAAAACCTGGAATGACTCTATTGTCCCCTTGATCAGGCATAAAGGAAGATTGGCTTCCTCACTGATTTCCAAGCTTTCCTTACGCTTTTATTTCAGCTTCGTCGCTCCCTCCTCCTCCATTCGTAATTACTGGATCTTCTGCTGGTAGCGTCAGGAAAATGCGGATTTACAACGTTAAGCACATTTTCCTGACGCTACCCATATATAACTTTGGCTCTTTGGCTCATTAAGTTTAACTATAGCATTGAACGAGACTTTAAATTCCCCACTTTTAACCTCAGAAATATGAACTAGGAACAGCACATAGAATAGTATAGAAATATTGCGGCTAATGCTGGACATGGAGGGGATGTATTTATATGAGTACCAGAATGATCCGGCAACTGATAAGGTCAAGGCAACAGGAATTAGTCGAACTTGCTGCTTCATTTATTCGAATTCCATCTGAAAATCCATCGCCCGAGTTTAAGAAGCGGTCAGCAGAAATGGGACGCCATATTAGCCGATACCTAGCAGCAAAAGGGTTCTTGATTACCGAGCACCGCCGTAGCGAAAATGCGCTGGTTACCGTGGTCTGTGATGCTCCCTTAACCAGGGTACCTGGTCCACGGCTCCTATTTTGTGGACATACAGATGTCGTACCTGCAGGCGATTGTTCACATTGGACCTTCGATCCTTTCTCAGGAGAAGTCAGAGCAGGTATGCTTTTGGGTAGGGGAGCCTCCGATATGAAAGGAGGCTTGGCAGCACTGATTTTTGTGGCTGGACTACTTCAGGAGTTCGCCCCCACTCTTAATTTGAAAGGTAGCCTAGGAGTTATTGCCTCTCCGGATGAAGAGACTGGCGGCATTGAGGTGGCCTCGCTCCTTGATCAAGGATTGATTAAGGGTGATGCTTGTCTGATTGGTGAACCAACGGACCGCTACCATCCGAATGCCGGTGAAAAGGGCAAGGCATGGATGCAGGTGATCATACCAGGTCAGACAGATCATGGCAGCCTACAACCGCTTTATGGAATCTCCGCCGTACGAAGAGGGGCAGCCGCGGTCGAAGCACTAACCAAGCTATGGGAGCTCAAGGCAACGCCTCCGCCAGAGCCTTGTCAACTTTTGTACAATACTGAGTGGCTCCTATCTCAGATTCTAGGAAATTCCTTACTGTCACAGTTACTTTATCGTCCCTCTTACAATCCAGGTATAATCCAGGGCGGAACAAATGTGAACGTCGTCGCAGACAAGTGTATCATTAAAGTGGATACCCGGGTTCCATTCGGTATGAAGCCCGAGTTTGTACTTGATATCGCTAGGAATCTTGTTAGTGCTGTAGCGCCAGGTGCGGTTGTAGAGCCAATGGTACCCTGTACTAACCCGAACTGGACCTTTGAGGATCGTCCAATTGTGAGGGCCATAGAACTGGGAATCCAGCGTGTCCTTGGAATGGAGGAACCCGTCTTCAGCGTACTTTTGCTTGGTTCAAGTGATGCCAGTCACTTCCGGCGCCATGGCATTGAAACTGTCCTTTACGGTCCTGGGCTGGAACACACTATCCATGGGTACGATGAGCGGGTTTCAGTGGAGAACTTAGTAGAATCTGCCGAGATATACGCTGAGACTGCAGTCAAGTATCTTAGGTCATTTTAAATCTATTTTCACTAAACTTTGCACGCGCTACTGCTAATGTTCTCTTTCAAGGTGTATATGGTCGTGGTCATTGGTGGGGATATTTGTATACTCGTTGGTATTAAATTCTTTAGTTCAATGCTAAACTAAATATATTTATTGCGTGTTTTGATCAAACTTTGTTTCAAATTTACATGAAGACCAAAAGCTAAAAAAAGAGCCTGAGCAGAAAAACCGCTTCAGGCTTTTTTCTTTTTGGGAAAAGTGGGAATTCCTTTTTTCTCAGAATGAACTAGGATTTTTTTAAATAATTCTTTGCCTAGGTTCACTTTTTGTATTATTAACATCTAACCTGTAGACAAACCAAGGGTTACAATGGCCCCTAATATGGGTCCTATGCAAGGAGTCCAACCAGCAGCAAAAGATAAAAAATATTTAAGTCTCCCAATATGATTTCCTCCAGTTTTGATTTTCTCTTGTTTAAACATCTTACATCTTGTTTCCATCCGGCAGGCAGGCTTCTTGCGGACCGGGGAACCGTTTTCAGTTTCTCTAGCTCCTCGATACTAATTCCCCCCCACTTTCATATTCGATACCAGTATCGAATATGTTTATTCTTACCCTTTGGCGTTCAACCAAAAAAGGCAACAAGCCGGATGTTATTCCGGCTTGTTGCCTTTTATATTATAAGCGCTGTTCAAGCTCCGCTTTTTTCTTTTCATAACCCGGCTTGCCTAAAAGAGCAAACATGTTCACCTTATAGGCCTCCACTCCAGGCTGATCAAATGGATTTACACCCAGTAAGTAACCGCTCATTGCACAAGCTTTCTCGAAGAAATATACAAGGTAGCCAAAAGTATAAGCATCGAGCTGAGGAACCGTTACGATCAGGTTGGGAACGCCACCGTCCGTATGGGCTAACAGCGTACCCTCAAATGCTTTATTATTCACGAATTGCACCGTTTCACCTGCTAGGTAATTCAGGCCGTCCAAGTCATTGGCCGCTTCTTCAATCACGATTTCATGACGGGCCTTATCGACTTTGATGACCGTTTCAAAAAGATCACGCCGTCCTTCCTGGACATACTGCCCTAATGAGTGCAGGTCGGTCGAGAAGTTAGCCGATGAAGGGAATATCCCTTTTTGATCCTTTCCTTCACTTTCTCCAAATAACTGTTTCCACCACTCAGAGAAGTATTGAAGTCCAGGCTCATAGTTTATCAGCATTTCAATCGTTTTCCCTTTATTGTAAAGGATATTCCGAACCGCCGCATATTGGTATGCCTGATTCTCTCCTAGCTCGGAAGAACTGAAGTCGGCCCTGGCACGCTCGGCTCCCTCCATGATTTGATCGATATCCGCCCCGCTGACAGCAATCGGAAGCAGCCCTACAGCCGTTAAGACCGAGTAACGTCCGCCAACATCATCAGGAATGACGAATGTTTGGAAACCTTCCTCCGTTGCTACCGTTTTTAATGCGCCCTTCTCTTTATCAGTCGTAGCATAAATGCGGCTCTTAGCTTCTTCAACGCCGTATTTTCGTTCAAGCAGTTTCCTGAAAATCCTGAAGGCCAGTGCAGGCTCCGTGGTCGTACCGGATTTAGAGATGACGTTGATCGAGAAATCCCTATTTTCCAATAGGTCCATCACGTCCTGCATATATGTAGAGCTTATATTATTACCGACAAATAAAATTTGCGGTGCTTTCCTTTTATCCGAAGGTAGAATGTTATAAAAACTATGTTGAAGCATCTCAACTGCTGCCCGTGCTCCCAGATATGATCCACCGATTCCGATAACCAGCAGCACTTCTGAATCTTCTTTTATTTTCGCGGCCGCTTTTTTGATTCTTGAGAATTCTTCTTTATCATAATTGGCGGGTAAATCAAGCCAGCCAAGATATTCATTGCCTGCCCCTGTCTGCTCATGCAGGGAATGGTGTGCCACTTTTACAGCATCCTGTAGATAGGTAATTTCATGCTCCCCGAAAAACGGCAGGGCTTTTGAATAATCGAAACGAATATGGGCCATTCAAATTCCTCCTTGAATTCTTTAGTTTCCCTTTCACTTTATCTGATGTAATTCTCATAATCAAGAAATCGATCAAGTAAATAACGAATTATGCATATAAAGCAATCTCCCACCTGGCAAGGAGGGAGATCGGATCATATCACTTGTTTATAAGGAAGCCCGTAAAATGGCAAGGACATCTTCACGGTTCAGGACTTTGAATCGTCCAAATTCCCCTCTGCTCATCGCTTTATCAGCCATGACTTCCAATTGTGAGTCATCGATGCCATAATCCGAAAGATTGGTCGGCGCCCCTAAGCTGCTCCAAAATGACCTAAGTCTTTCAATGCCTTCTAGGGCCGCTTCCTCATCCGTTTTACCTTCCGGATCTACATGGAATACACGGACTGCAACTTGTTTAAAGCGTGCGACATTTTCATGGAGCACATGCTTCATCCAATTCGGGAATAAGATGGCCAATCCCCCTGCATGCGGGATATCATAAACAGCTGAAACGGCATGTTCAATGTTATGCGTTGCCCAATCACCGCTGTAACCAACCCCAAGCGACCCATTCAAGGCTAGGTTTCCGGCATACAGGATAGTGGCCCGATGCTCATAATCCTCCAGGTCTTCCAATAGTTTAGGTGCCGTTTCAATCACCGTCGTTAACAGCGATTCACAAAAACGGTCTTGCAGCGGTGCATGCGTTTCCGGGTGGAAGTACGTTTCGAATACATGTGACATCATATCGACCATTCCGTATACCGTCTGGTCTTTTGGTACTGAAAAAGTATTTTCAGGGTCCAAAATGGAGAATTGAGGAAATACCAATGGACTTCCCCATCCATATTTCTCTTTCGTTTCCCAGTTTGTTATGACAGATCCGGAATTCGCCTCAGAGCCTGTTGCAGCTAAAGTCAGCACCGTTCCGAATGGAAGGGCCTCTTCGACTGGTGCCTTCTTAATGACAAGATCCCATGGATCCCCCTCATATTTAGCACCTGCAACGATGGCCTTTGTAGCGTCTATAACGCTTCCCCCTCCAACCGCAAGGACAAAGTCGATCCCATGTTCTTTACAAAGGTCAACACCCTTCCGGACCGTTGAGATGCGTGGATTCGGTTCAACTCCGGAAAGTTCGTGCACCTCTGCATCGATCTCTTTCAAGACATTGATCACTTTTTCATATAAGCCATTTTTCTTTATGCTTCCCCCGCCATATACAAGTAAAACTCTATCGCCATAGGCGGGAATTTCAGTTTTTAAGCTTTCAAGCTGACCTTTCCCGAAAATTACTTTTGTAGGATTTTTATATGTGAAATTCTCCAATGGTATCTCTCCTTTAATGCCACATTGACTCCGTTTTCGAATGAACGACAGGGGCCAAGTGCTAGTTTTTCTTTTATTCATTATGACCAATGTTCCATTTAAATACAAAACATCCGCCCGTAACTTTTGAGTGGATGTATATTTACATGCTGAAAATGCATGATAAGTAAAGAACTGATTTTTTCAAAAAAAGGAGGCTGTACAATGAGTGGAATACAAAGAATTGCACTTGTTCTTACTATAATCGGGGCAATCAACTGGGGATTAATAGGGTTTTTCCAATTTGACTTGGTCGCTTCGATTTTCGGGGGGCAAGATGCTGGAATGGCCCGTATCGTTTATGGATTGGTTGGAATTGCCGGTCTCATTAATCTTGGTCTTCTCTTTAAACCAAGTCCTGAAATTTCCAGGGAGCCTGAAACCAAACCGACTCGCTGAGATCTTGATCATCGACAATGTTATGTTCTATAAAATAAAGCCGGACCATGGATAAACACATGACCGGCTTTATTTCATTCATGGCACCAGGACAAAAAAAACCGGCTGATCGAGGATCTGCCGGTTCTAAAAAATTATTTTTTGATTAAGTCTTCGCGTTGAGATTGTTCAATCCACTCTTGAAGTTTGTCTTTCAATGTGTTGAAACCTTCAGTAGATTCGATGTGAGATGTCGCTTTAACAGATGCTTGGCGTTTTTTCGGAGCTTTTTTCGGAGCTTCAGTACGCTCAGGAGCTTCTTCTGTAGCGCGGATCGATAAGCCGATTTTTCCAGCAGCTGAATCGATGGAAAGAACTTTAACTTTCACTTCATCGCCCACTTTTAAATGTTCGTTAATATCTTTAACGAAGCCGTGAGTGATTTCAGAAATATGAACTAAACCTTGAGTTGATTCATCTAAAGCAACAAATGCACCGTATGGTTGAATACCAGTAACTTTACCAGCAACTACCGCACCAATTTCGAATTTTTCAGACATGGTAACACTCCTATTTTATATATATTTTTTCGTCTTTTCACGCAATAATAAATTATATCACATAATTGGAAAATAATCAAAGTTAAGTATACCATACTTTTTGGGATTTTACTCATTAAAAATGTTTGTTTTTTGGAAATAATAAATATTATAAGATCTTTGTATATAACTTAACCTAAAAATTTGCAAATAACCCCTATTTCCCTTAAGATATTTACTCATTTTTCTAAAGATTGTAATATTAAACCTATCCAATTGCCCCTAATCATAGTAAGATGAGAAAATGTTTTAAAAAAATAATATACAGCTAGATATTCTTTACATCTAAAGGAGTTTTTCCATCATGTCAAAACAAGATCAATGGACTTCAAAACTTGGGTTCATCCTGGCAGCCGCGGGATCCGCTATTGGATTGGGCGCCATCTGGAAGCTCCCGTATATGACTGGGGAAAATGGCGGTGGGGTCTTTTTCCTGCTCTTCATTATATTCACCCTGCTTATCGGGGCACCGATATTAATAGCGGAATTCACGATTGGCCGCAATGCACAGAAAGATGCCATTAGCGCATATAAACATATCGCCCCTGGAAAGCCTTGGGCATTGATTGGATATGGCGGTGTAGTCGCTTCAATCATCCTTCTTTCCTTCTTCAGTGTTGTTGGAGGCTGGATCATCTCCTATTTAGCAAGGAGCTTTACAGGTTCCCTCTCAAACTTGACGCAAGAGGAATATGGGAACTTCTTCAATACGATAATCAGTAATCCTTATGAAACGGTCATCGCTCAGTTATTATTCATGGTCTTTACCATTTGGGTCGTGCAAGGCGGCGTTTCCAAGGGAATTGAAAAGGCTAATAAATATATGATGCCTTCATTGTTCATTCTTTTCATCATCCTTCTTATCCGCTCCTTGACCCTGGATGGGGCAATGGAAGGTGTTAAATTCTTCTTGAAACCGGACTTTTCCGCATTAACAGGGGAAACGATCCTATTGGCACTCGGCCAATCCTTCTTTGCACTAAGTGTCGGTGTTTCCGTGATGGTAACCTACGCATCCTATTTAAGTAAAAAAGAAGATATTACAAAATCGGCCTTTTCGGTAGTTGGACTGAATATCTTCATTTCCTTGCTGGCAGGTTTGGTCATCTTCCCGGCTGTTTTCGCACTGGGTTTCAGTCCTTCAAGCGGGCCTGGACTGGTATTTGTCGTGTTGCCTGCCGTCTTCAATGAAATGGCGCTTGGCGGGATCTTCATGTTCATTTTCTTCATATTATTATTATTTGCCACCCTTACGACGGCATTCTCCATTCTCGAAATCGTCGTTGCAGCCATGATCAAGGGGGATTCCGCAAAACGGAAGAAGGCCTCTTGGATAGCTGGTATCACCGTTTTCCTGATTGGGATTCCTAGCGCATTGTCCTTTGGGGTGCTTTCGGATGTGAAGATTTTCAATTTATCCGTATTCGATTTCGCTGATTATCTGACAAGCAATATCGCGCTGCCAGTCGGCGCCTTGTTCATATCCCTTTTCATCGGTTATCAAATGAAAAGGATCGAGGTACAAAAGGAGTTCGAAACTGGCGCTGATTCCGGCCGATCACTTTTTAAACTTTGGTACTTCCTGATTCGCTACATCGTGCCGATCATGATCATACTCGTATTCCTTAAGTCAACTAATCTCATTTAACATTCAACGTGCCGTTTCGATATTTCTCGATGCGGCATTTTTTTCACAAAACCTACATATTCCGTTCCTTCACTTAAGTAATAATATGGTAAAATAATTACATAATAAAAATATATTTCCTGAAAAAGGAGTGTCTGACCATGTCAAATATCGCGAAGAATATCCGTCAATACCGAGAAGATCACAACCTAACTCAACAGGAACTGGCTTTGAAATTACGAATCGGCACAAAGAAAATCGAAAAGTATGAATCGGGTGAATCGGTTCCTGATACACAAACCATTTTACGTCTTTCCACCGTTCTTGACATTCCGGCTTCAGAATTCCTGAAGGATGCCCAGACCGGTAACGCTGCTGGTATCGACGAGGACTTAAAAAAATTGATTGAAGAAATCGGAACCAAAAAAGCTGAGCTCATTCTAAGGACAGCCAAGGACTTTAGCGAAGAAAAAATTCTGAAAGTTATGCATACTTTATATAAAACACAAGCTTAATTCAAAAAATGGGTCGTAGTATGTGTATTTTTTTTCTGGGTACTGGATATACTATGATTAACACTTTCTATGTTAATCCATTAGATTAACTCTTTTTTCTAATTCCCCCTATGGAAAGGGATCCGGCTGCTAATGGCCGGATCCCTATTTTTTTGCTTTTATTGGCAATGATTCTTCATGAAACGTTCCATTCTCCTGAGCGCCTCCTGAAGCTGTTCCATGGAGGATGCATAAGAACAGCGGATATGACCTTCACCGCTTTCCCCGAACACATCTCCCGGTACAACGGCCACAAGTTCTTCCGTCAGAAGTTTTTCAGCAAATTCCATCGAAGTCATCCCCGTTCTCTCGATTGATGGAAAAGCATAAAAAGCCCCGCCGGGATTATGGCAATCCAGCCCCATATCGTTAAATGATTTCACGATATAATTTCGTCTTCTCCGATAACTCCGACGCATTTCTTCCACATCCTGCATACCGTTCTTTAAAGCTTCCAATGCAGCATGCTGCGCAACGGTCGGCGCGCACATCATCGCATATTGGTGAAGCTTAAGCATCGCTTCGGAAATTTCCTTAGGTGCACAAACGAACCCAAGACGCCACCCTGTCATCGCAAACCCTTTCGAAAACCCATTGATGACAATCGTCCGCTCAAGCATGCCGTCAACGGCAGCAAAAGAAGTGAATTCCTCATCATAAGCAAGTTCGGCATAGATTTCATCGGAAATCACCAGCAAGTCATGCTTTTTAACGATGTCAGCAAGCATCACTAATTCTTCCTGCCCAAGCTGGGTTCCCGTCGGGTTATTCGGTGAACAGATTAAAACGGCCTTCGTTTTAGGCGTGATCGCCGCTTCGAGTTGTTGGGGAGTCAACTTAAAGTCTTCTTCCTTGGATGTTTGGACCGTGACCGGTATTCCCCCTGCCATGGTCACAAGCGGTGCATAGGCGACGAAACAAGGTTCGACGACAATTACTTCTTCACCTGGATTCAAGATGGTCCTCAGGGTAATATCGAGGGCCTGGCTTGCTCCGACCGTGACAATGATTTGATCATCCGGTCTATACGAAACATGGAACTGCTTCTCCATATACCGGCTGATTTCCGACCTTAATTCAAATAATCCGGCATTGGCCGTATATGAGGTATATCCTTCCTCCAGGGAGTTGATCGCCGCTTCCCTTACCGCCCAAGATGTAACGAAATCCGGTTCACCTACACCAAGCGAGACGACCCCTTCCAAATTGGCTGCCAAGTCGAAAAAGCGGCGGATGCCTGATGGCTTAAGCTCTGCAATCGTTTTTGAAACATAACTCGTTTTAATCATGGTGACACCACTATCCGCTTATCTTCTTCAGTTTGATCAAAAATGGTGCCATCATGCTTGTATTTTTTCATTATGAAGTGAGTCGTCGTAGAAATGACTGAATCCAGTGTCGAAAGTTTTTCCGAAACGAAGCTTGCCACTTCGTTCATCGAACGTCCTTCGACAATGACTGAAAGATCATATGCCCCAGACATTAAATAAACGGACTCGACTTCTTTGAACTTGTAAATCCTTTTTGCAACATCATCAAAACCGACGCCGCGTTTTGGAGTGACCTTTACATCGATCATCGCTGTGACACCATGGTATTCATCCACTTTAGCCCAGTTAATGACTGTTAAGTAACGTACAATGACCCGCATATCTTCCAATTTCTTCAATGTTATTTCAATGTCCGAATCTGATTGATCGGTCATTTTAGCCAAATCCTTCAGATCAATCCGGCTGTTATTTTCAATGATTCTCAAGACTTCCAATTCCTCTTCATTCAAGTGCATTGGAAAACCCCCCTTTTGGAATTCACTAATTTAGCTGTGATGGTTTGGCTGGCAGATAGTCTCACGAATTACCTTATTAGACTTTTTAAAAAACCTATATGACAATATAATTTAATAAGTCCTATGCTGTCAGGATAAACTTACACTATTATATCAAAATTGGCTGGTGACCTGTTATAGTAATTGTCTTTTTTCATCGTTATTATTACAATTACTGTTATGCAACAGTATTATAGGACCTTTTTTGGAATATTCAGGGTAACATAGGTTTTTATCATGGAACAATAACGGAGGAGGAGCTTATATGGAAAGTCATACAATCAAAGGTCTCGAACGGGTAGGGAATATCGAAATCTATTTTGAATATGACAAAATCGATGATTCTCTCCCCACCCTTGTCCTGCTTCACGGATTTTTGTCATCGAGCTTCAGTTTCCGTAAATTAGTCCCCCATTTAATCAAGGAATACAATGTGATCTCCATAGACCTCCCGCCATTCGGGCAAAGCGGAAAAGATTATCGATATACATATTCATTCCGAAACATCGCTAAATCCGTCGTTATGTTCCTGGAGGGAAAAGGAATCAAGAAATTCAGTATCATCGGCCATTCCATGGGCGGGCAGATTTCCCTGCAGCTCATCAAGTCATATCCTGACCTTGTCGACCATGCCATTCTACTTGCCGGCTCAGGCTATCAGCCCGGCTATTCGGAAAAAATGAAGATGGTCAGTTACCTGCCTTTCTTTTCATACGGGATAAAACGGTATCTGCAAAAATCAGGTATCGAAAAGAACTTGAAAAATGTCGTCCATGACCCGGCGATGATTGACGATGAAATGCGGCAGGGATATCTAGGGCCATTCATAAAGAAGCATGATATTTTCCGGGCATTGGGAAGGATGCTTCGAGATAAGGAAATCGATTTGCTGAAGGAGGACCTTAGTGATATACATACACCATGCCTGCTTATTTGGGGAAGACATGATCGAGTGGTGCCATTGAGTATCGGCGAAAGGCTCCATGAAGACCTGCCTAATTCCGAGCTTGTTGTCATTGAGGATTCCGGTCACCTTCTTCCAGAGGAGAAACCTGAAGAAGTGTATCAACTAATTAAGGGGTTTATTGGAGTAGCCACCCCAATATAAATTCACGAGTAAATCGCTGTAATTCACGAGTAAATGCGCGAAACTCACGAGTAAATGGGCGAAATTCACGAGTAAATGGGCGAAACTCACAAGTAAATGGCTGTAATTCACGAGTAAATCGCCAAAACTCACGAGTTTACTGCACAAACTCACGAGTAAAAGCACAATTCACCAATAAATCGCCGAATCTCACGGGTAAATCACTGAAATTCACGAGTATACTGCACAAACCATCAGTTAACTGAACAAACTATGGGTATAGAGCAAAAAAACAACGTAAAAAAGGTGCCCCTGATTTCCGGGTACACCTTTTTCACCTTTATATCGAACAGCTGGCATCATTTTTTATGATGAGCAGCTTTCGTGCAACGTCCAGGCACTTTTCCATCTGAATGGATTCATCGAATGCGAACTCGTAAATGGATTTTATTTTTTCCGCCAGTTCCTTCGGGTCATCTATATCCCGGATTGCTACGACCGTATCTGCAATTTCCGGCTCATATAGATCCCAACCTATCTTGAAAGGGTCCCATTCTTGTAAAACGGCAACCAACGCTAAATTCATTTGCTGTGTATCCATCTAATTTATCACCTGCTCAATATTTTCAAAGAACATGATATCATAGTATCATAACAACAGGCTTTTCGCGAAGACGACAAATTTTTATTCGGTGGTGGATATTTTGAATAAATCAATATTTGAAGAACAAATCAACAGGGAAAATTCAGGGTCTGCAAAATGGGATAAAAACTCCCTCACATCCTTATATGGGCGCGAGGATGTTCTGCCAATGTGGGTTGCCGATATGGACTTCCCATCTCCTGAGGGCATTCAAAAGGCATTGATGGAACGCTTGAATCATCCGATTTTCGGCTATACCGTCCCTTCTGAAACGGTTTTCACTGAAATTCAAAGCTGGCTTAAAGACCGGCACTCCTGGCAAATCGATAAGAAGTGGATTTCATTCAGCTCCGGCGTCGTTTCCGCAATCGGTACAACAATCCAGGCATTCACGAACCCGGGCGATAAAATACTGTTACAATCTCCCGTCTATACCCCATTTTTTGATATGATCAAAAATAATGACCGGGAAGTGGTCAACAGTCCCCTTATCATAGAAAAGGACCGCTTCGAGATTGATTTCAACGATTTTGAGGACAAGCTGAAGAGCGGAGTGAAACTATTCCTTTTTTGCAGTCCCCATAACCCTGGCGGACGCGTTTGGACAAAGGATGAACTCCTACGGATCGGGGAGCTATGTGAAAAATATGATGTAGTCATCGTCAGTGATGAGATACATGCTGACTTATTCCATACAACATCCAAGCATTATCCGATCGGCTCCCTTTCACGAAAATTAGCGGATAGGACCGTTACATTGATGGCGCCAAGCAAAACATTCAATATTGCCGGCCTTCAGGCTTCATTCCTGATCACCAGTAATGAAAGATTGCAGAAGAAACTGCAAATGGCGCAAACGAAACTAGCCTTCCATGGCCTTAACATCTTTGCCTTAACAGCAATGGAAGCCGCGTATCGGGAGGGCTTGGAATGGCTTGAAGACATGATTGGCTACATTGAGGAGAATATAAAAGTGGCAGAGGAATTCATTGCAGCCGAAATTCCTTCACTGCATGTCATGCATCCGGAAGCCTCTTACCTTTTATGGATTGACTGCCGTGACCTTGGATTGACCGACAAGGAAATAAAGGATCGACTGATCCATCAAGGGAAGCTCGCATTGGAGCCTGGTTCTAAATACGGACCTGGCGGAGAAGGTTTCGTCCGCATGAATCTCGGTTGTTCACGCAGCGTCATGATGGATGGGCTAAACCGGTTGAAATTGGCTTTTACTTAAAAAAAGAACCAGGCTTAGCATCCTGGTTCTTCTTTTTCAATCTTTTTCTTCATCCACATATGGATCATGCTCATATCGGGGCAAATCCCCAAACGGGGTTTGAATATTTTCTTCAAAAAGTTCTTCCTTCAATTCTTCATATTGGGAGTTCGGATAAACCGTTACCTCTTTACCGTATATATCCACACCAACGAAATTTTCATAATTTTCGACATAGCCGACATTTTCTTCGGACTCGACATACATATCTTCGTAATCGTTTGGCGGATTTACGAAATCGGAAGGCGATTCAGATGTTCCATAACTGGCAACATCCTGCCAAGAATCTTCCGCATCGTACGCAACCGATTCATGCCGGTCATCATAATCAAACCTCCCAAATGGGGGTCCGAGCACTTCCTCTTCCACCGGCCGATTGTCCGAAGTTTCCTGTGAGGGCGTATGCTCGACGCAATAAGTCGTAGTAGGGATCGCTTTCAAACGTTCAAGAGGTATTTCCTTTGAACAAACCTCGCATTTTCCATACCCACCTGCCTCGATGGCAGAAAGCGCTCGTTCAATATCCCTTATTTCATCCCGATCATGCTCGGAAAGGGCTAAATCTTTTTCCCGTTCATATAACTCGGTTCCTTCATCTCCGGGATGATTATCGTAACTCGATAACTCACCAGTCGAATCCTCCATGCTTCTTCTTAAATCGTAGTTGCCTGAATCATTTAATCGCTCTTCCAACTCTTGCTTCGTTTGCTGCAATTGCTGTTGAAATTCTTTTAGCTGCTGATTGGATAGCATGTGCAACATCCTTTCAAAATCGTTCTTCCCTCTAGTATTTCTCTCTTCCCGTCATTCCATAAAGGTACTTTTTACCTTAGGAATAATTTAATTCAGATAACAGAAGCTAACTTAGAAATATTTATTTTAAGGAGGGCTTCCATTTGTACTTCTATAAAGAAGACTTAATCAATATGATCGTTCCCGATAAGCCTGATCCAAATGCAGCAAAAGTGCTCCAGGAAACGCTTGGAGGGCAATTCGGTGAAATGCGGACGATGATGCAATATTCTTTCCAAAGCGCCAACTTCCGCGGCAAGGCTAAACAATATCGTGATTTAATTCGCGGAGTTTTCTTGGAGGAACTGAGCCATGTAGAACTTGTCCAATCTACCATCAATCAGCTGCTGAATGATGCTGGCGGGGATATGCCTGGAGATTCCGGTACCGATGGCGCTCCATTGGATGAAGTCATTAAAGGCGGCGCAAACCCTCACCATTTCATCATCGGTGCGAAAGCATCCCTGCCCGTCGATGCTGGCGGCAATCCATGGAACGGATCATGGGTTTATGATCACGGTAATCTTGTGGCCAACCTTTTGAATAATGTCATGCTTGAATCTACGGGAGTCCTGCAAAAGTCGAGGATTTATGAAATGAGTTCCAATAAAACAATGCGCGAAACACTGGCATTTTTAATGGTTCGCGACAATGCCCACCAAAATGCATTTGCCAAGGCATTGGAAACGCTTGGCGTCGACTGGGGAAAAATCTTCCCTGTGCCTAATTATGATTTGAACAAATATCCTGAATGCCGCAAATATGTGGATTTAGGCTACCATAATGCCCAATTCAATTTCAGGATGGACCAAACACGGATCAGCCAGATTTTCCAAGGGGAGACACCGAGCCGAAATGGCGGAAACCTAGCTGTTACCGAGCCGCCAAAAGGATTCCCGGTCCCTGAAATGCCGGATATGCCAAATGAGCATAGCCCGGGATTGAGTGATTTGAATAATTAAAAAAGAAGGCGGACACATCGTTCTGTGTTCGCCTTCTTTTTTAATTATTGATATATTTTTCAAAAACAAAGCCAAAATCTTTCACATGGTACTTTTTCCGGCTGTCCATCAACCATTCGAAAGCGGCCGAATTAATTTCCTTGAAACTTGCTGCCATTTGGCTTCCATCAGTTCGAACCTGGTTCAAAGTGGAAGAAGCAAGGTTTACGCTTTGCTGGGCATATTGAAGGGCAAACTCATTCTCATGGCTAATTTCCGATATTTTCACGAGTGATTTGAACAAGTCCTTTAATTCTTCAATGAATTTCTTATGGATATCAATGGAGAAAGTCTTTGCACCGATCGAAAATTTAATTTCTGCATCCAAATCCACTGTCCCTGCGGTTTCAAGCGTGGCGTTGGAAATCGTATACTGGCTGTAGCTATATCTCGTAAGTGTTCGCTTTTTGCTGATCGCACTTGTGCCGTCCAAATGTATGAACGCTTGATTCGTGAAACAGTACTCATCGGTTTTCGATTTAATCAGGAAATAAATTTTTTCCCCATCTTCATGCATGATATAATCATCTGCATCCACCTTGTCATAATCTGCAGGACTAATCACACTTCCAATATCACTAAGACCAAGGGCATCAGCCGCCATTTTCTTAAACATAACCATTCCCCCTATCAATATCCAGGTGAATTTCACCTTATTATAAGCATTTCTCCAGTATGATCTCGTCTCGGATCGGAATTCCATCAAAACTGTAGAATGGTATTTCCGGCTTGATTTTCCGTGATTCTTCCACGGCATTTTTAACGATTTCCGAAATGACATAACCACGCTTTTGAAAAAACTTCAACGCCTGTAGATTATCGTTCGTTGTAATCGCTTTAATAGTATGGCAATTTTTTTCCTTAGCGATATTTTCCATCACATAAAGCAATGATGAGCCCACACCTTGATTTTCATGCTCACTGTTCAAAGAGATGATCTGACATACATGGTCGGATAATTTGTATGTTCCCAACCCCGTGATTTTTCCATTCTCGTCCATCACCCCAACACCCTCAAGTTCCGCATAATGAAACAAGCCTCTTGAAAAAACAACTTGAGTCGTCTCCCAGTGCTGAATGAAAAAATCCTTGACCGTATCTGCCGCAATCATTCTTTTAGCTACGATTTGCATAACCAATTACGCCCCCAAAATTTCTATCTCTATGCTTATAGTATAAAATGCTTATGCTGAGAAAGGAACATTTAATTCTTTACGACCTTCTAACAAAACATAATACCATTCATATTGAGATAATCAATATCAAAAAAAAGGGGCTCGAGATGCAGGCATCTTCCGGGATCAGGAAATGGTATCATCCTTTATACGCTGGTTCCTTCTGGTGACCTCATCTTCGAATTGCTTCGTTTTCAATTCTTCCTTCTTTGAATATCTTATAATTGCCCTCATCGTAAAAACGGCCGCCACTAAAAAAATGAAGCAAGTTATACCAGCTGAGATATATTCAGTCTTGTCTTCCGGAAAGTAAAGAAACAAACCTAGTAAAGCATGATTGAGAAAGTCCATCCGTTACATCCTTCCTGATAGGGAATTAAACTGCATTCTCTCATTATATCAATTACCAGAACAATCCACTAGTGGGCCTAATCCACTAAAACATAAAAAACGAGAGGCACTGAGCCCCTCGCTTATCTTTTATTTAGGCTCTTTTCGTAAAGATTGTTGTTGTGAGTTGTGGTTGATTTCCCCTCCAGATGCTCGCTTTCCGCGGGGCGGGTGGTGAGCCTCCTCGGCGTAAACGCCTGTGGGGTCTCACCTATCCCGCTGCTCCCGCAGGAGTCTCGCACTTCCGCTCCAATCAACCTTAAATAGTATCGTTTTAAAAAAATAGCAACAAAGTATGTGAAAACAGCCTTTATTTATAGAATGGTGATCCCTTTAATGACAACGTCAACTGCTGGCTTGTCTCCCGCAACTGTCTCTACGTTAGCAATCGTATCAACAACGTCCATGCCTTCGACCACTTGTCCAAAAACAGAGTGTTTATGATCCAGCCAAGGTGTGCCTCCTTGTTCCATATAAGCACTGATGATTTCTTCCGGATAACCGGCTTGCTTCATTTGCTCACCCATCCTGCTGTCCACATGCTGGGCTTGTACGACGAAGAATTGGCTGCCGTTTGTTCCCGGGCCTGCATTAGCCATGGAAAGAGCTCCGCGCAAATTGAATAATTGCATGGAAAACTCGTCCTCAAATGGAGCTCCCCAAATACTTTCTCCACCCATTCCAGTCCCTGTCGGATCTCCGCCTTGAAGCATGAAATCCTTGATGACACGGTGGAAGATGATTCCTTCGTAATAACCGTTTTCAGCATGTGTCAAGAAATTCTCCACTGTCTTTGGAGCCAGTTCAGGGAATAGTTTAATTTTAATATCGCCCATCGTCGTTTGCATGATGACCGCTTTTTCATTTTCCAAAACTTCACTTGTTAATTGCGGAAAGTTTGTCATTGTACATAACCTCTTTCTTTTTAAAATAAAATGGCATGAAACACCATTTTTCATCTTCATTTGTACACTTTACACGATTTTCAAAAAAAAAGCATCTTTACGAAATTGAACAAATTCGCTGTGAAAAATCGTTGTTCTTATGTATTATGAAGGAAGTTAAAAGAAAGGTGGTAGGGAAATGTCAGAACAGGATTTTAAAATCGGCGATAAGGTTACCGCCATATATAAAACTGGAAAATACATTGGGGAAGTCACCGATATCAGACCTGCTGCATATCTTGTTAGAGTGTTGGCTGTTTTGAAGCATCCCATGCAGGGAGATCTTCATAACCCGAAGCAAACGGAAGTGTCCATGTTCCATCAGCGGCGTGCTCTTGCATTCCGGGAACAAACCAATGTACCAAAGAATATGGTAAGGACTTTCGATGAGGAGATTCCGGAGTATAAGGAATCCTTAAGAGAAGCTGTTGATAAAATGAAAGGCACTTTAAGCGAAGCCCAAACAGAGTGGAATGATAAAAGCTTACAGTTGCTTGAAGATCTAGCGGCGGATTATTTCAAATAAAGCTTAAAAGCCAAATCAGTAGTATATGATTTGGCTTTTATAACGCTAAATGATTCAATACCTTTGATAAATCAATGCGGTCGCCAATTGTCGTCGGTTCATGATTTTTCATATAACTTTTATCTTTCTCCACTAACTTAAAGATATTATATGTCGTAATCGCATCATCCAGCGCCCTATGATGCTTGCCTGTCCCTTCTTTGCCATAGGCCTGTACAGCTTTCCAAAGTCCGGTTTGATTTTGATCCCCGAAAAAGCGTTTATACTCCAGGCATAGATCATTTTCCTTCCCTGAAAAAGGGAAATCCAATCCTGCCTTCTGACAATTCTGGCGAAGCACCTTCATGTCCATATTTCCCCAAGTAACAATCGTCGTCGGGTGCTGTTCATCTATTTTCTTCAATAACGCAACCAGCTCTTCAAATGAAATCCCCCGGTCCACCTGATCCTGGGTAATGTTCAAGAACTTCTTGCATCTTCCCGTTAAAACTGGAAATTTCAATGGGTTAACAAAAGATGAGAATTGTTCCTCAATGGTCTCATTAATGACGGTGACTAAACCAACCTCAATGATTTCCGGATAAAACCCCGTTGGATTGGCCTTTCCTTCCGGCATCGTAAATTCAAAATCTATGAATACATATTGCTGTTGTTCCTCCATTTTTATGACCCCCTTCATATTCCTGACATCAACATATAAACAAACATGGTTTTTTCTCACGAGATTATTATAACAGAAGATTTAGAAAGTTATTTCTTTGCCATTCGGATACCGCGCTCGCCGTCATTACCTAATTTACCCAAAACCCTTTATTGTCTACCTTTTTTGGATCACGATGGATGAATGAACCAAAAGTACCATTTTTTCATTCCTTCATTCCAAGGACATACTAAAAATATATTAGTTAGGAAGTTGAACTATGCGCACGTATCTGGCTATATCACGATTTCCCTCTTAGTTCCGGTATTGATCCTTTTCATTTTCCTTTCCCCTCAGGAGTGATCCTTAGCGCAATCTCCCTATCATGTACTCGACGAGCGAATTCCTGTTGAATCGAAAGAAACTGGCTCAGAATAGTTACATGAAGGCCGCAAATGGAAAGGTCATCAGTGAAATTTCCACTGGTGAGAAACGGACTTACTTAAAACTTGAAGACATCCCCCTTTTCCTGGAAAATCTGTTCATCGTTACAGAGGACCAGAAATTTCATGATCATGCAGGAGTCGACCTATCCGGCATAAGCAGGGCGCTTCTTATCAATTCACAAAATAAAACAATCGAACAAGGCGGCAGTACCATTACCCAGCAACTGGCCAGGAATGTTTATCTATCACATGATAGGACATATAACCGAAAACTCAGTGAACTCATTTATGCCTATCAGATAGAGCGAAAAAAATCAAAACCGGAAATCATGGAGCTATATTGCCATCTATTTCAGTAATGGAGCTTATGGAATCGAAGCTGCTTCCCAATATTATTTAAAGTAAACCGACTGGAGAGTTAACTAAGGCGGAACTTGTCTTCCTTGCCGCAATCCCTAATAATCCGGAATACTATAATCCCCTTGAACATTTCGATGCGACGAAAAAGCGTCAGGAGAGAATGCTGGAACAAATGGTTGCCAATGGTGCATTAGAACAGGCCGAGTATGAAAGTCTTAATTAAAAGTACGATTAAATTAGACTTGTCCATCCCGGTCGACTTATATCCCGATTACGTGACATATGTTCATCAGGAATTGAAAAACCTGGTGGCATCCTCCGAGGGTCTCGACAAATCTCTGCAAAGCACTGATGTACTATACGTAAGAACGCGGAAGCCGAGTTGGATAAAAAGGTCAAAAAGCTTTTGAATTCCGGTGTAACCATCCATACCGCACTCGATACTAAACTGCAAACACAATCAAAGACTGCTGTACAATCAAAAATCGGTGTCAATGATATCGAGGGAGCTTTAGTGGTTATACAGCATCATACGCACGAGCTTGTCTCTTTGATTGGGGGAAAAGATTAAAAAAAAAATTCTTTCAATAGGGCATACCAAAGCTATAGGCAGCCAGGGTCTGCGATTAAGCCGCTTCTTGATTATGCTCCCTATTTAGAAGAAACGGATGCTGACATTAATCAGCTCGTTAGCGGAGCAAGCTATTGCAGCAATAGCTATTGTCCAAAAAATTATAGCGGAGACAGCTATGGGATGGTCACACTAAGAACTGCCTTTGCTCAGTCGTATAACACACCCGCCATAAGACTCTTTGAAAAGATGGGGGTGGAAACGAGTTTCAAGTACCTGGATGCTTTTGGCTTTAGAAAAGTCAGCAAAAAAGACCGCCATACGAGTTCGGCCATAGGCGGATTCGAATATGGCATGAGTCCCCTTGAACTCACAAATGCTTATACTTCTTTCCATGACGGAAACTATCAGCCAGCACGAGCCATTACAAAAGTCACCGACCAAGAAGGTAAAGTCCTTTATAAATGGAAAGACCGCTCCAAGGAGATATGGAACAAACGCACCGTAGCCAAGATGCGGCAGCTGCTCCCTGAAACAACGCTTTCCGGGACAGCCCGAAAAGCCTACTTTCCTACAGATTATGTCGGCGGTAAAACCGGTACGACCAATGATGTCAAAGACATGTGGTTTGTCGGTCTGACAGCAAACTATACAACAGGCGTTTGGATTGGAAGGGACAAGCCATCCAATCTACAATCCATTTATTCACATTCACCCCATCTATTGATTTGGAAAGATATCAGCCAGACTGCCGAGTGAAAAAAGAAGGTGCCGCAATTGCACCTTCTTTTTCGCTATATGGGAAGACTTGCAATGAAGCTGTTATAAAGCTTCAATCCCGCATAAGCGACTATTGAAATCAATGCCGTCCAAACGAAGATCGGAAAGAAGACCAATCCCACTAGCCACGACATTCGTCGCGATAAAGATCGACCCAAGCCCGAAGATGAATTGAACGCTGAACAATGAACAGGCACCGCCAATCACATAAATGACAGACCCCTTTCTTACACTGTTCAGGGCTTTACCCTCCGAATCCTTGGAAAAGAAAAATAAAGACAGCTCCAATATCGTATTGGAGATCAGCTTCAATGCAGCAAAAACCATGAAGAATAAAAGGAGCAATACGATCAGCAGCGCCAGCTTGATGCCGGCTTCAGAAAAGAATTCCAGTATCCCTTGATAGATTCCCAAATTTCCAAATAACTTGAGCATTTGCATTTCCCCATAAATGGCAAAGGAGAGGCTGAATAACAGGATTGATGATTGGCAAATAGCTAAATAAAAAAGTGTTTTACATGATTTCTCTATCAATGTGTCTTTTATCCTATATTATGCAATATAATCCAATATTTCACAATGGATACTCTGCTCATTCACCGTTGAAAAACTTTTTTTAATATATTTTTCAGGACGGTTCCCCCTCCTTTTCTACCTATATATAAAACATCATTCTAGTTGACCTTCACCGTTTTTAAAGCCATGCAAACCCTCATAAATTACGTTATACTTTTAAGCGAGGCAAGCATTCGATAAAAAAATACATATTCAACGAAGATTTCCTAACGTCTAGGATTGCGTGAAAAAAGCATAATAAGACGACTGACTTCGTTTTTTAAAAAAGGGGGGAGTTTATGTCTTTACTTCATTGGGCGGTATTATCACCGTTTCTATTAGCACTTATTGTACCAATATTGTACAAACTATTTCGACAAATACATACAGGTTGGTTTGTATTGATTTTACCGATTCTCCTTTTCACCTATTTTTCAAGGTTCATTTCCTTGACCAAACAAGGGGATATCGTTATGGAAAGCGCAACATGGATTCCTTCTCTCGGAATAGATGTTGATTTCTATGTCGATGGACTAGGGCTTTTGTTTGCCTTGCTCATTACAGGTATTGGTTCACTCGTCGTTCTTTATTCAATTTTCTATTTATCGAAGGAGAAAGAAAAGCTTAACCAATTTTACGTCTTCCTTTTGCTTTTCATGGGGGCGATGCTTGGTGTCGTCCTTTCCGATAATCTAATAGTCCTTTATTCGTTTTGGGAATTCACGAGTTTATCATCTTTTCTATTGATAGGATATTGGAATGAGAGGGAGCGTTCACGTTACGGGGCGCAGAAATCGCTGCTGATCACTGTACTTGGAGGCTTAAGCATGCTTGGAGGCATCATTCTCCTTTCCATTATGGGGAACACATTCAGCATACGTGAATTGATTGCCCAAAGCGGGGAACTTATGGAACACTCGCTCTTCGTTCCTGCACTTTTGCTTGTGCTGCTTGGCGCGTTCACTAAATCCGCACAGTTCCCGTTCCATATTTGGCTTCCTGACGCGATGGAAGCCCCTACTCCGGTCAGTGCTTACCTTCATTCCGCCACAATGGTCAAGGCTGGCATTTATTTGGTTGCCCGATTAAGCCCTGTTTTTGCAGAATCAGGATTATGGTTCTGGCTCGTTTCGATCGCCGGATTGATCACCCTGTTCTGGGGCTCATTCTTTGCAATCAAGCAGACTGATTTGAAGGGGATTCTCGCTTTTTCCACCATCAGTCAGCTCGGATTGATCATGTCGCTTTTGGGGCTTGGAGCTGCGGCACTCCACTATGAAACGTTGGGGGAAAATATATACTTGGCAGCCACGGTTGCAGCAGTATTCCACTTGATTAATCATGCGACCTTTAAAGGGAGCCTATTCATGGTTGCAGGCATCATTGATCATGAAACCGGTACGCGTGATATCAGAAAGCTTGGCGGATTGATGCAGTTGATGCCGATCACTTTCACCGTCGCTGTGATAGGTGCTTTTTCAATGGCTGGACTTCCGCCCTTCAATGGTTTTTTGAGCAAGGAAATGTTCCTGGCAAGCATGGTGAATGTATTGGAATTGGATATCTTCAATATGGAGACATGGGGGGTCCTGTTCCCTGTGGTTGCATGGGTAGCCAGTGTATTCACTTTTATTTATAGCATGATTGTCGTGCTCAAACCCTTTACTGGCAAACTTCAGTTACAACTTTTGGAAAGGAAGCCCCACGAGGCACCGGCCGGGATGCTAATATCCCCGATCATCCTTGCTTCGTTGGTCATCATTTTCGGGATTTTTCCAAACTTGCTGTCTTCATCCATCATTAAACCTGCTGTAGCCGGCATACAGCCAAGCTTGGCGGGACCGGATTTCCAAGTCCATATCGCCTTCTGGCATGGATTCGAACCTGAAGTATGGATGACCATCGGCATCATAGCATTTGGAATTCTATTATACAAAACGCTTCCGAAGTGGCAGAAAGTCACTCAGTGGATTCCTGAACGCATCTCCCTGAATGCTTTGTATGATAACGTGGTAAGAGGGCTCGAACGTTCAGCTTCCTTCGTCATGAAAGTATTAATGACAGGTTCGATTCGGACGTATCTGCTTTCAATCTTCCTTTTCTTCATATTTTCCTTGGGCTTTACGCTCTATTGGAAGGATGCATTTAAATTGGATACAGGGAATTTTGCCCCGATCGGCATATATGAATTGGTATTAGCTGGAATCATCGTGATTGGCTCGGTCGCCATTCTGTTTGCAAGATCCCGTTTAACTTCCATTATCATCTTAGGAGCCGTCGGTTATACGATTTCCCTATTTTTCGTTTTGCTGCGGGCACCGGATTTAGCCTTGACTCAACTAGTCATCGAAACGATTTCGGTATCGCTGTTTTTGCTCTGTTTCTTCCACCTCCCGTTAATGGCAAGCAGAAAGGAAGAACGGATGACGTTCAAGTTGAATAATGCCATGATATCCATTGGTGTAGGAGTCATCGTCACATTGATCGCCTTATCGGCACATAGCAATAAACTGTTTGATTCCATATCCAGTTACTATCTTGAAAATGCTTATAAGGAGGCAGGCGGGAAAAACGTCGTAAATGTCATTCTCGTTGACTTCCGCGGACTTGATACGATGTTTGAAATCACTGTCCTTTCCATCGCTGCGCTCGGAATATTCGCGATGATCAAATTGCGTTTGACAGGGGGGAAAGATAAATCATGAAGCAAAATGACCTGATTCTCCAAACGGTTACGAAAGTCGCCGCCTTTGTTATCTTGCTGTTTGCGGTAGCCATCTTTTTAGGCGGGCATTATTCGCCAGGCGGCGGGTTTGTCGGCGGTTTAATGACTTCAGCCGCCATAGTCCTGCTGTTGCTCGCTTTCGACATTAAAACCGTCACCGGCATTTTGCCGATTGACTATAAGTTAATGATCGGTTCAGGCCTGTTCATATCAAGCCTGACCGTGGCCGGTGGGCTGGTGTTCGGGGTGCCCCTCATGACACATGTATATCAATACGTTGATTTACCGCTTCTTGGGCACATCTCGCTTCATACTGCGGTACTTTTTGATCTGGGTGTTTATCTTGTGGTTGTTGGTGTAACGATGACCATTATTCAAACGATAGGGGAGAGTGAATAATGGAACTTTTAATGGCCATTGTCATTGGAATACTATTTATGTGTGCGACCTATTTAATGCTTTCCAAAAGCATTTTAAGAATCATAATCGGTACCGGGCTGCTCAGTCACGGCGCCCACCTTTTGATTTTGACGATGGGCGGTTTGAAAGGCGGTTCCGTTCCATTGCTGAGTGATGAAGCTGCATCCTATGTCGATCCGCTTCCGCAAGCGCTTATCTTGACGGCAATCGTCATCAGTTTCGGAGTCACATCATTTCTGCTGGTACTTGCTTATCGGACCTACCAGGAACTCGGTACGGATGACATGGAAGAAATGAGAGGTACGGAAACGAATGAATAATCTTACTTTCATGCCTGTTTTATGGCCGCTTTTCACAGGCATCCTGCTCATATTCTTTGCAAAAAAGATCAAGCTGCAAAGAGGGATATCGCTTTTTTCCTCTCTTATCGGAATTGTAATTTCCTTTTACCTAGTGATTACGGTCCATAATCAAGGCATCTTGACTTTAGGCGTCGGCAGCTGGGATGCGCCATTCGGGATCGTGATCGTCGCAGATATGCTATCTTCGCTGCTCGTACTGACCACGAATATCATTGGATTGGCCATACTGCTTTACTCGTTATACTCCATAGGGGAAGAACGGGAAAGACATTATTACTATCCTGTATTTCAATTTTTGCTGATCGGGGTGAACGGCGCCTTCCTTACGGGGGATCTTTTCAATCTATTCGTATTCTTCGAAGTCATGCTGATGGCTTCCTACGTGCTGCTTGTACTCGGAGGGACGAAAATCCAGCTGAGGGAATCATTGAAGTATATCATCGTCAATGTACTATCCTCTTCCTTTTTCGTCATCATGGTGGCTTATCTTTATTCAGTCGTAGGAACATTGAACATGGCGGACATCAGTCAAAGGATAACGGAGGTCAACCAGCCTGGAATCATCTCGGTGATAGCGATTGGCTTTCTGATCGTCTTCGGTTTGAAGGGAGCCATTTTCCCGCTTTTCCAATGGCTGCCTGGTTCTTATTATGCTCCGCCCATTCCAGTGATGGCTCTATTCGCGGCATTGCTGACAAAGGTCGGAATCTATTCCATTTTCCGAACCTATACACTGATGTTTTATCATGACCAGGATTTCACCCATACATTCCTGGCGATACTTGCAATCTTGACCATCATCATCGGTGTCATTGGTGCGATAGCTTATTGGGATTTAAAAAAAATCATCATTTACAATATCATCATCGCCGTCGGGGTTATTCTATTCGGCATCTCCGTCATGAATGAACAAGCCTTATCGGGTTCCATTCTATATATCATTCATGACATGCTGATCAAGGCTGCACTCTTCCTGCTGGTAGGCATCATGATCAAAATCAGCGGATCGGATGATTTACGGGACATGGGCGGCTTGATCAAGCAATACCCGACCGTTGCATGGACCTTCTTCATAGCGGCCATATCATTGGCGGGAATCCCGCCGTTCAGCGGTTTTGCCGGCAAGCTCCTTATTCTTCAGGGAGCTGCAGAAAAAGGGGCATACTTGGGAATGGCCGTTGTCTTAATTTCAAGCTTGATGGTCCTCTATTCCGTCATGAAAATATTCATGAATGGCTTTTGGGGAACTCCAAAAGCTGATTATGCCTTAACTAATGGAAAGGTCAATAAAATGCTGGTTCCTGCAGTCCTCCTCGTCATCATTTCCGTTTTATTCGGAGTAGGGACAGAATCGGTTTACCCATACATTACACAAGCTGTAGATTCATTAATGAATCCCGAAATCTATAACAAAGCGGTTTTAAAGGAGTAGTGCCTGATGTCATTCCAAATTTTACTGAATGTGTTCCTTGCGTTTATCTGGATGTTTTTAAAAAATGAGTTTAACGGGAGCACTTTTATCATCGGATATATATTGGGGCTCGGCATCATGTTCGTCTTCCGTCATTTTTTCAATGATCGTTTTTACTTGAAAAGGGTGAATGCCGTCGTTCTATTGCTGCTCATATTCGCAAGGGAACTCATACTTTCCAACATTAGCGTCCTTAAGGCCGTGCTTAAACCGAGCCTGGATATGAAACCTGGCATATTCGCATTTGAAACCGTGCTGACCAAGGATTGGGAAATTACGATACTATCGAATTTAATTACACTTACACCAGGAACACTTGTCGTTGAAGTTTCGGAAGATAATCGGATTCTTTATATCCACGCGATGGATATTGCCGACAAGGAAGAGGCTGTGGACAGCATTAAAAATACATTTGAAAAAGCGATTATGGAGGTGGGCAAATAATGTTCGATCTAATGCTTAAAATCGCGTTGCTCGGTGTTTCGCTTTCCATGATTGGATTCTTATACCGTTTAATCAAAGGGCCTTCCGTACCGGATCGGGTCATCGCACTCGATGCAATGGGAATCAATCTTATCGCAATCGTTGCACTTGCCTCCATCGTCATGGATACAAGCGCATATCTGGAAGCCATTCTTCTGCTCGGAATCCTATCTTTCATCGGAACGGTCGCTTTCGCCAAATTCCTTGAGAAAGGGGAGATAATCGAAGATGACCGCAATCGTTGAAATCCTATCGGCCCTATTCCTATTAATGGGAGTCTTTCTCTTTTTAGTCTCGGCTTTCGGCATCATCCGGCTGCCCGACGTCTATACAAGAAATCACGCTGCCTCAAAAAGCTCGACACTTGGAATCATGTTCATCCTGATCGGCACCTTGTTATATTTTTATTATAAACATAGCCATTTCGATTTCCGGGTCGTGCTCGCGATCATCTTCATCTTCATGACCAGTCCTGTTGCCGGACATTTAATCATGCGCTCGGCTTATCATACTGGCGTAAAAATGTGGGATCGGAGTGTCCAGGATGATTTAAAGAAAACCCGGTGATTCCTGCTATTGAAAAAGAGCTGCCCTGATTACAGGAGCAGCTCTTTTCTGTTTCAATCTTTTAAAAATACCTCATCGCCCACTCTGATTTCACCTGTTTGCATGACCGAGGCATATACGCCAAAATGATTTTCCCTTTCCTTGACGACAGTTTTCAGCAGTGATGGATCTCTATGTGAATCGCTTGGATCGACAGTTATGATCATACAGCGCTCACAATGCCTTTTGATCTCCAATTCCACTTCATTTCCGATTAGAATCCTTTTTCCGAACCATTGCTCTTCTAAAAAGGGGGTTTTATTCACTAAGGATATAATCAAATTTTGCCTGAATCTCCTGCCATCCAGTTCTTTTCCCCAAAGCTTTGTCAATTCGCCAATCGAGGCATCACTGACAAGCAGGATGTTTTCTTCTTCAATCGCACCTAACGGAATATGGGAAGGATGATAAACAACTGGTGCTGCCTCCTGTTTCAACAACCTTTCCATTTCCTCCTGAAAGGCTTGCTCTCCCCATGTCAAAACGTTTCCAGAAGGGGTCTTCACTTGGATTTCCGGATATTGGTCAAGTGCTTCCTCACCAGAAAAAGCAGCTTGATATCGGACCATTTCCGGGACTTGAGTTATCGTCAGGAACTTCCCATTTTTGCCTTTAAAGGCATGGCTGCGATCTCCATAAAGTCCATAGTCCATCACCTTCGTTTTCTGTACCTGTTCACCAGTGAATGATTTTACAGGATGACGGGTGATTTCTTGTATATGACCCACCAGCATAGAAAAACCTCTTTTCATACAATAGTCCACTGCCATCTTATACGTAAACCGGATAGAATCATTGCGCCAAATTGCGATTGTTCTTTTGATTTACTTTGACTTCGGTAAGTCGATAACGGCCAATGTACAGCGTGAAATGCAGATAAGATGATCCTCTTCATCACGGATCTTCACGTCCCACACCATCGTCGTCTTCCCGCGATGGATGATGTTCCCCTCTGCGGTAACAACACCTGAACGGACGCCCCTAACATGATTGGCATTGATTTCAAGGCCGACGACAGCTTGTTTTGTACGATCTACCAGCATCATCCCTCCAAAGCTTGCAACGGATTCCGCAAGCGCAACGGACGCTCCCCCATGCAATAAACCATACGGCTGCCTAGTGCGTTCATCCACAGGCATCGTCGCAATGACTTTCCCCTCGCCCACTTCTTTCATTTCAATCCCAAGCGTGCCTATCAATGAATTTTCAATATTTCTCTCCATCCCATTACCCCCGACTCTCTTGTTTTTTTAGCAAAAAAAATGAACCGTTATTCATATTAGTATACAAAAAAAGGATGACTCAAGTCTATCAAGTCATCCTTCAATAATGTAAATGTATTATTTGGAGAGGATTTCTTTTAATTCAAACCAGCTTGTCAGTCTCGGAATATCCAATTCCCTGTTATAGGAGTTATCCATTGCATACACTTTCGTTGGAATATCCAATAACGTTTCCAGCACTGCCGGTTTATCATCAAAATAATAATCCAATTCCAATTTGCGGATCGTATCAATTTTTTCATGATCCTTCATCCCGCAGTAAAAATGGTCATCCTTAACCGGGAAGCCGTTTTCGATCAGCCATTTTTTCGTCCGTTCACCATGCTCCGCTTTCCTGGCGGTGATGTAATAGATTTCGTGGCCATCGCGTTCAAGCTCCTGCAGCGTTTCCACTGCGCCCTCGAAGGCTGGACAGGATGAATAATACACTTCATCGGCCAGGCTGTTCCACATCTTGCCCCCAGCCTCTTTATCAAGCCCGAAAGCTTCATGGATCTCCAACGTCTTTAATGCCCTGAATTTCGTTAACTCTATGTTCGTATTAAGCTTTTCATTATAAAGATGGAACGCGAACTCCCTCAAGTTAATAAGGGTATCGTCAATATCAAAACCGAATTTCATATCCTTCACTCCTATTCAAACATAAGCGGCAGCAAACTGTGATGCGAAGGACATCTCCTTGTCCACCTGAATGGCCTGTAATCTTTCAATCTCGGCTTTTCTTTTTGGCTCAGCAATTTTAAGTCCAAGGAAGCCAGTATCCCCCTGCAGGATGCATCCAGAAATAAGCTCGGCCAATATATCGGCATCCTTCATGGCACAATTGAGTCCGAACGCACCTGTAGGCGTCATCGTATGGGCTGCATCACCTAATAAAGCTACGCCATCCTTTGTCCACGTCTCACAATAGCTGCTGTAAACATCCAATAAAATGAAGTCCTGCCAAGAGCGGATATTTTCACATACAACCTTTTTTAATTCAGGAAAGGCAAGAAGCAAATCTTCAATGAATGGTTCAAAATGCTGTTTTCGCAAATGGGGAAATGAACCATGCTCTATATTCCATCCAATTTGGATGAAACCTCCGGCCTGGGTGAAGAGGGCAACCTGGGAGCCATTGACCAATGCCATCTTGATCGAAGGCTTCCACCCCTCCGGAGCAGGAATTTTTGCCCACAGTAAATCATAGCCATGACCTTTAATCTCGACTGGTATTCCCGCTTTTTTTCGAACGATGGAAAACCTGCCGTCCGCTCCGATTATCAATGGACTTTGCACTTCAAGGTCATTTCCGTCATTACGGGCCTTGACACTCGTAAAACGGCCCATTTCATTCTGCATCAAGTCGGTAACCCTCGTATTCATCATCAATTGAAAGGAGTCCAGCTTTTCAGCTTCATTCAATATGGCTTTAAGCAGATGGTTTTGAGGGACATGGATCCCAACATGATCGACTGGCCATTCCGGGATAATGCTTTTGAATATTTGGCCGTCATGCCAATATTCAATTTGTTCCATCCTAAGCAAGCCAAGTTTTTCCACACTATTGAATAAACCGTGCTTTTTAAGAATGCCCTCTCCTTCATCGTTCAAGAACTCGCCCCTGAATTCCCTTGAAACTTCAGAATGCCTTTCAAGCAATACGACTGAAATGTCCTGCTTGGCCAATAGGTAAGCCAGCAGGGCACCTCCAGGACCTGAACCGACTATGCATACATCTGATTTAACCATCATGCCTCTTCACCTGTTGTCTATTTTTATTTAGGATAAGCCGTGATGCGTATGTCCTCACCAAACGTTTCCACGCCAGAGAAGGAAACATCCATCGCTTCATCCATCGTATCCACATTCATGCCAGTATACGGTGTCAGTGAGTTTCTGCCGCCCAATAGTTTAGGGGCTATATAAATCAAGTATTTATTAATGAGCCCTTCCCTAAGGAATGAGGCATTCACTTCGCTTCCGCCTTCCAGCAAGACATCCGTAATCCCCTTTTTATACAGCTCTTCCATTAATGCCGTTAGATTCAGTCCCGTCTCGTTTTTGGGGACGAAAATGAATTCGATCCCTTTTTCACGTAAAAGGTCCATTTTATCCGCAGGTGCATTTTCCTGCGTTACGATCAAGGTCTTCGCATCTGATACCTCTACAACTTTGGCATCCAATGGAACCCGTAATTCACTGTCTAAAATGATCCGGATCGGATTTTTCCCTCTGCCCTCCGGAAGTCTGGTCGTCAGTGATGGATCATCGGCCAACACAGTCCCGATACCAACTAGGATGGCATCCACCTCATCACGGAGCAAATGAACGGAATGACGTGACTCTTCCCCTGTTATCCACTTTGAATGGCCTGTGTGGGTTGCAAGTTTTCCATCGAGCGTCATCGCATACTTCGATATGACAAATGGACGATCCGTCAGCATATTGTGAATAAAACGCTCATTCAGCCTTTGAGCTTCCTTTTCCAGGACGCCGACTTCAACTTCAATGCCTGCATCCTTTATGATCGATATTCCTCTGCCGGCCACTTCCGGATTCGGATCTTGAGTCGCAACCACGACTCGCCGGACACCTGATTCTTTCACCAAATTTGCACAAGGAGGTGTCTTTCCATAATGGGAACAAGGCTCAAGAGTCACATAAAGTGTTGCACCTTCTGCATACTCACCCGCCATTTTAAAAGCATGTACTTCCGCATGCGGTTCACCCGCTTTACGGTGGATCCCTGTCCCGGCTATCACACCGTCTTTCACTATGACTGCCCCGACCACTGGATTTGGATTCGTCTTTCCTTTAGCACTGGCTGCCAAATCCAGTGCCAGCTTCATGTAATATTGATCATCATTCATTCTATAGCTCTCCTTTATACAATCAAAGTTGGCTTCTTTGTGGGTATATGTCCAGACTTCTTGACCTTTGTATCGAGATAGAAACTATTATCTTCCGTCAAACCGCCCCATAGCGGAATATGGTCCTTTGCCGCAAGTCCATGCTTCATGAGGGCATCCAGCTTTTTGGGGTTGTTCGTGATTAAAGTAACCGGATCCTTACGAAGTTCCCTCAACACGCGAATGGCTCCCTCGTAAGATCGCGTATCGTCTTCGAATCCTAAAGCCTCATTCGCCTCGACCGTGTCATAACCTTCCTGCTGTAGCAAATAGGCAAGAGATTTGGAAAACAGGCCAATCCCTCTTCCTTCATGGTCCGCAAGGTAAAAAATGGCCCCGCACCCATGCTCGGCTATCATCTTCATCGATTGGTGGAGCTGGTAGCCGCAATCACAGCGTTTACTGCCGAAGATATCACCTGTGTGGCAGATGCTATGCATCCGGACAAGTGCATCCTCCGACTTTTCAAAATCACCATAAACCAATACGGAGGATTGCTGTCCAAAAGCGAGGTTCGCTTCCGAAAGCGAATCAAGCACCGTATCCTTGTCATTGTCCGCACCGTCAAGCTGAAGCCATGTATACCATTGGAAAACCGTTGAGAAATCTCCTTGTTCAACCGGCAGGTTCACAGGTCCCACAAGGCATATATCAGCTTTACCGGGGGTTTGGATGATATTCATTTTATCTATTAAAAGGTCTTTTGTTTCCTGGGTTATTTTCATGTTAACATCACCTATTTTATAATTTATAGTGTGCCTTCTCCTTACTTTAGGTAAGTAAGTATATTACTATACACTATACCTGTCAATGAAGCAGTTTACAAATAATAGTGTGTCTTTGATCATAATTTTCAAGAAGTTTTTTTGCAGAAAAAGGTCATTCACAAACCTCTATCATATCGGCTGGCCTTTATACATATTTTAATGTATAACGAAAACGTGTCTATAGACAGACCTAATGAAAGGAAGGAAACCTTTTGGAGGATTTCCCTTATTTTTTATATGATCCCATCCTATTTCCGCCTCACGCCAGGAATCGGACATTGCGTCCCTACTTGGCAACCAATCCAGATCTGCTAGTCAAATCGGCAAATACCTCGCAATCTTTGATGCTTGATGTAAAAAAGGTCATGGATACCATAGCCGCATCCAAGCCTTTCTCGAACCGGTTGATGACTGCTGCCCAAGCATCGCAAAAAAATGTCGTGATCGATATGATCCGAAAGATAGGAATTAAGAACGAACCTGATATCACGTATAACCCCGATGGGATCCGTTTTGATTTCTATCCTAAAGCAGGAGAAGAAAATTGCCATATCATCGTCAGCTTGAAATGGAGGGAGGCATAACGTCCGTCCAACACCTTTTTGGTAAAAAAACCGAAGCCTATTTTCGGCTTCGGATATTTGGGTTCATCTTGTTTTCGTTTCAAAGGTTTCAACCAATAGTGCAAGCGTCCGTGCCATGACACCGGTAGCCCCCGATGGGCACAATTCGGAGTTGCTCGAGGTTGTGGAAGTTCCGGCAATATCCAGATGGACCCACGGAGTGTCTTCGGCAAATTCACCGATGAAGGCGCCGCCCATGATCGCATGTCCCGCCCCTCCAGGTGAATTATTCAAATCCGCTATTTTACTATTGCGTACCCGCTCTTTATCCTTTTCCGTAATCGGCAATCTCCAAATGGGCTCCCCGGCCTCCTCTGAGGCTTTGACCACTTGCTCATAGAATTCCGTGTCATTTGTCATTGCACCCGTCATATCCATGCCCAGCGCCGTTATGACACCACCCGTTAAAGTGGCAACGTCAATAAGATAGTCGGCACCATGATGTTTAGCGTATGTCATGGCATCCGCCAAAACCAGACGGCCTTCAGCATCCGTGTTCAATACCTCTATCGTCTTGCCGCTCATGGCAGTGATCACGTCATCGGGCTTGAATGCATCACCGCTGATCATGTTATCAGTGGAAGGAATGACCGCCACGACATTTTGGTCCGGTCCCAATTCGCCGATGATTTCCATTGCACCTAAAACGGCTGCCGCACCGCCCATATCCGTCTTCATTCCAACGATACCAGCCTTCGTTTTCAATGAGTATCCACCCGTATCGAATGTGATCCCTTTACCGACCAACCCGATAACATCCTTCCATTCATCCTTACCTTGATACTTCAGGACGATCATTTTCGGAGGCTCGACCGAACCTTTATTGACAGCAAGGAGTGCGCCCATTCCCAACTTGAGCATGTCCTCCTTCTCGAGGATCTCCACTTCAAACCCATAACGTTCGCCCAAGGCAGATGAATAATCCGCCAAATCCGTGGAAGTCAGCAAATTGCCCGGTGTATTGACCAATGTTCTGGCTGAGTTCGTCGCCCTTCCGAAGATCCTCCCTACATGAAGCGCGGCACCGACCTCTTCTTGATCAAATTCACTGTAAACCGTAATCGATTCAAGGCTTTTTTCGACCTGGTTCGATTTTTGCTTATATCCGTCAAATTTATAGGATGCAAGTTCAAAAGCTTCGGAACAAGCATGCGCTGCATCCAATGCATCCAGATTTTCAGTCGTGAATGTATCCAACGCGATCGAAAGTGTCGTAATCTTTGATTCTTTAATCGTCTTACGCGCTTTTCCCAACGCTTCGCGGAGCGTTTCAAAAGATAGCTCCTTTTCCTTGCCCAACCCTACAAAAATCAATCTCTTTACGCTTAATTTACCTAATGTATGTATTTTGACCACTGATTTTTTCTTGGAAGAGATTTCACCGGCTTTCACCAACTCTGTCAGCTGGCCATCCAATCGTTCATCCGCTTCTTTTCCTATCCCTGTGAACTTTACGGGTCTGTCAAATACGCCTAGAATCAGGCATTCGTCAATCAAATCTATATTTAAGGAATTTTTTACTGTGAACATTCTGATACCTCCTCCATTCTATTACATTCATTATAACGAAATCTTCAAAAATTTTCGAATAAGCCGCGAAAATAATAATAACAAGGGATATTGTTTAGAATGGGTGACTTTAGAGTAATAGTATAAGAAAGATCATATTTATACTTATGCCGGCAGGGAATCGACAGGACTGAATGGAACTAATAATAAGGGCCTTATTCCGAACAGGATGCATTTACCCATATATGGATTTCATCTTTACTTATAACTAGAAAGAAGGCTGATACTCTTGGAATTATTACTCAACTTCCCTTTAATCGCAGCATTGATTGCCATTTTCTTTGCTCAATTCATCAAAGTGCCCATCCACTTCATAGCATTTCGCAAAGTAAACTGGTCACTCATTAACTCCACAGGCGGTATGCCAAGCTCCCACTCTGCGGCCGTGTCAGCCCTGACCGTGGCGGTAGGGATCGAAACCGGAATGGATTCCCCTGTATTTGCCGTTGCCGCGATCTTTGCAATCATCACGATGTTCGACGCGACAGGAGTGAGACGGCAGGCAGGAGAACAGGCAGCCGTCTTGAACCAGCTCGTTACCGACTTCAATACCTTTGTCGAGCAAGCAAAGAACTGGCAGAAAAAAGCAGATAAACAGAAACAGCAGCAATTAAAGGAACTGTTGGGCCATAAGCCAATCGAGGTATTTTTCGGAGCCTTGACCGGAGTATTCATTGCATTGGCACTTCACTTTTTCATCTTTCAAGGGTAGGTGTTCAATTTGAAAATAATCTCTCTTTGCCCCAGCAATACGGAACTATGCACATATCTAGGAATCGAAGATCAGCTGATCGCCATCGATGACTACTCTGATTGGCCTGAAACCCTACAGCATCTTCCTAAGGTGGGTCCCGACTTATCGATCGATATCGATCATGTGGAATCACTAAAACCCGATTTGGTGCTGGCTTCACTGAGTGTACCGGGCATGGAAAAAAACATTGAGGGGCTAAAAGAACGGAACATCCCCCATATCATCTTCAACCCGCAATCGCTTGAAGATATCGCAAAAGATTTACTGACCTTGGGCGAGGCGATGGATCTTAAGGAAAAAGCAGAGGAACAGGCTGCCAAATTCCGTGATGCCATCCTTCAATATAAAAACATCGCCGATAAAATCGAAACAAAGCCGTCCCTGTATTGGGAATGGTGGCCTAATCCCTTATTCAGCCCCGGGGGAGTTAATTGGTTATCCGAGATCAGTACGCTTGCGGGAGGATATAACCTTTTCCAGGATGTCGACATGGCAAGCATTCAAGTCACTTCCGAAGAGGTCCAAAAAAAGGATCCCGACCATATTTGCTTAGCTTGGGTTGGTGTCCCTTTACGTAAAGTAAACCCGGCGCTTGTCAAGAAACGGCAAGGGTGGACTGATATGAAGGCCGTCCGGAATAACCATATTCACATCATGGAAGAACCTTTATTCTGCCGGCCTTCCCCGCGTTTGCTGGATGGGCTGTCCATATTGGCAAAGACTCTGCATCCTGAAGCCTACAAAGGCATGCCCTAAGGGCGTCCCAAATGAAACAGAAAAGGCTGCCTCAATTGAGGCAGCCTTTCACTTTCCTCTTTAAAAAGCAAAAGAAGCTACATTCTCATTCAATGTTTTCTCAGCGATTTTCGGCTTGAATACCTGCTTGATCTTGGTTTCATTCAACCTGCTTAACTGTTGTTCGGATAACTCGCCGTTCCCTTTTTGGACAACATATACTTCAAGGGTTTTCTTTCCCCAGTTCTCGTACACATCCTGTACCGTTTCGTAGTATAGGTCCAGATGATTCCCTTTGATCGCACCACCCTTGTCCGCTACAACCCCATATCCATAGCCCGGAATCCAAAGGATGGTTCCGAGAGGGAATATGGCAAGATCGGCGGCAATGGTGGAAAACAAATCCCGTTTCACCTTCACCCCTGAATATGTGATTCCATAAGATGGGCTTTCCGGGTACTTTCCGGTTGATTCATACCCTGCTGTATATCCTGTAGCCAAAACTTCATGCTTCGGGTATTTCGAAAGCTCGATTGCCTCCGCTATCGTCGTGGGACCATTGCTCGCAGATGCCGATGCCATTAGCGTTGCCACTTGCCCCCCACTATGAATCGCTTTATATTCGAGACCAAGCATTCGATGTTGTCTCATTGCCTCTTCAAAAGGATGATCTTCAGGAACTGCCCCAAAAACATGATTCAAGGTCGATTCGATGGCCAAGATAAATAATATGATAATAGCAACCCTCAAAAATAATGCCTTTACAATCTTCATATGTATCAATTCCACTCCTCTCACAAGGATATTTGTTCCCTTTACGGAGTGAAAGTATTCATAAAGCATGGAAAGAACCAATTTTTCATACAAAAAGGCTCTTTTCGTAAAGATCGTTGTTTTTAAAACGAAACTATTTAAGGTTGATTGGAGCGGAAGTGCCAGACTGCCTGCGGGAGCAGCGGGACAGGTGAAGACCCCACAGGGTTTACGCCGAGGATGCTCACCGCCCCGCGGAAAGCGAGCATCTGGAGGGGAAATCAACCACACCGCACTACTTGGTAAATAGCAACAAAGTATGCGAAAACAGCCTACAAAAAAAAGGACCGTCCATAAATGACGGCCCTTCCCTTATTAAAACATTTGATATCCTTTATTCCTTAGAATCCTGATGACCACACCAGCTAAAACCGCACCAAGCAGCCCGCTTGATAAAATAATGATGTCTGCCGTATGCAGGGATGTAAGGTTCGTACCAAGATTGGAAAAAGATATTCCCGGATTCCTAAAATATTCTATTAGCTTTGTTTCATTGACAATGATGATGAAGACGATTGGAAATAAGAAGACCATGATCCACGAAGAACGAAAGAGCATATTCAGCAAAAAGCCAATTCCGAAAAACAATATGAAAAATAAGAGTATTGAGATAATTAAAACAGGCAATGGCATGTTATTCTTGACCCTCCTTAAAAGCGACACCTTTAGTTTACTGAAAAAATAATTGCTGCGTCAACGACTTATACCAAATAATACCGAAGAAAAGATAATTACCCAAATTACAAGAATAGTTTATATGATGTATATCCAAATTGATCTCCCGGATTCAACCCGTCAAGCATCGTCTGCATTCTTTCCTTTTTAAAAGCTAAAAGCTGTTCCAATAGTAACGATTGCTTCCCTTCCTTCATGAGTAAATCAGGGTGATAAAATTTCGCTTCATATAATTCATCCAATTGAGCATTTACTTCAAAGCTGAGCGGTTTAAGTAAAAATATCAACATATTATCACTTATATCCCCTTTGATGACTCCGCTTCTCACTCCTACGATGCCTTCGATTTCTGTATGAATGCCCGTCTCCTCCAGCACTTCCCTTACGACAGCTTCATCGACGGTTTCATCATTTTTTACAAAACCTGCCGGAAGCGACCATTGCCCTTTCAATCCGCCATACCTTTTGTTCACGACAAGCCACTCACCTTTATCCGATATCACAAGGCCGGACACTGCCAGCCAAACATTTTTGCAACGTTCCACCAAAACCCACTTCCCCTACAATCATTATTTAGTAAAGATGATGCCAAAGATAATTTCCTTGATCAAACTTCGTCATCCCCATTATATTCCACACAAAAAAATTGCATACTCCGCTATGACACACTCATCGATGGATGGGCTGCCAATGAAAAAGCCATTCAGGGACAATCCCCAAATGGCCATTATTGATCTATCGAAAAAATTAAAGGACGTTGAATTTACCTTTTTTAGCAACAAGTGAGGCTCCGCCAATCATTAACAATGCCCTGTTATCAACCATTTTCTTCATGAATGATGCAGTCTTACCTGTAACTTTCTTGCCGAAGACAACACCAATCGCATTATCTTCACCGAGTGAACATACCGTTCCTTTGTTTTCGAAGGTGAACGTTTCCAGGTCGCTTTCGTTACGAACCAATTTAGTCAGGTTCTTCGCAATGACCTCACCTTGCTGCATCGCTATTTGTGCAGTAGGTGGATATGGACGATTAATTTCCTCGTTGATGATCAAAGCGCAATCCCCTACGATGAAGATATCGTCATGCCCTGGTGCCCGCATGTCAAGATTCACCTTAATACGTCCGCGCATAGCTTCAAAACCGGAAGCTTCTATCACGGAGTTTCCACGTACTCCAGCTGCCCATACAACGGTGCCCGCTTTGATTTCTTCCACTTCATCTTCACCTTTTGCCACGATGATGCCTTCAGGAGTCGCCCCCTTGATCGGTGTGCCGATTTTGAATTCCACACCTTTTTTCTCAAGGTAAGATACTGCATAATCCACCAATTCCGGATCGAAGCCAGGAAGGACGGCTGGGGCAGCCTCCACACAGTACATGCGGACCTTTTGGAAATCGATGTCGTATTCTTTACAAAGTTCAGGGACACGGTTAGCCAATTCGCCAAGGAATTCGATACCCGTAAATCCTGCTCCTCCAACAACGATCGTCAAGCGGTCTTCATTCTTTTCAGCCTCAGTACTGTACGTCGCGAATTGCAATTGGATATGGTCACGGATTTTACGTGCCGTATTCACGTTAGAGATAGAGAAAGCATATTCTTTTAGCCCCTGGATTCCGAATGTTTCCGATTCAGGTCCAAGACCAATCACTAAATAATCATAAGAAATTTCGCCGTTTTCAAGGATGACTTTTTTGTTCTCCGTTTTCACTTCCAAAACGGAATCCTGGATGAATTTAACTTTGCTGTTAATGACACTTTTGATTGGATAGCGCACACGATCATGATGAAGCGTTCCAGCTGATGCTTCATGCAGCCATGTTGTTTCATAGTGGTAATCATTTTTGTTAACTAATACGATTTCTGCTTCATTTTGACCTAACGCCTTCTGTAAGCGAGTAACAGTCATCAATCCGCCATAACCTGCTCCTAAAACAACGATTGTTGGCTTTTTCAAAAGTATTCTTCCACCTTTACGATATTTTCTTGTGATGCTTTCCATAACTAAAATATATTGTCTATCTTTATAATTTCCATTATAAAAAGCACTCTTATACATTTGTGACGTATTTCACGTAACACTTCATAAAAAATTCATAAAAAATTTACCAAATGATATCTAAGTAAATATTAGTCTTTTTCCTTACCTTTTTCAAGTAACAAACCTAACTTTTTCGGGTTAAAATATAGCCGAAAAACATTACTTTTCACCCAGTTGCGACCATATTTATACGATATGCCCAACATTGGCAAAGGGTAATTTCACCCGGATTTGAAAGCGGATACAAAGCATTCATCAGGAAACTGCACAAATATAGTCAAAACTTTCCCACTTTTCTAACTTTCTCCGTTTTTTAAAAGATCATCTATGTTAAAATAAGAGAATAAATTTCAGCAAACCTAGTATATCGGAGGGATAACGTTGGAAGTTAATGAAAAAGTTTATGATATTACAATCATTGGCGGAGGCCCGGTTGGATTATTCACTGCATTTTATGGAGGAATGAGACAGGCATCCGTAAAAATCATCGAGAGCCTGCCACAATTAGGCGGACAATTGTCGGCCCTTTATCCTGAGAAATACATCTATGACATCGCTGGTTTCCCCAAAGTGCGAGCTCAGGAGCTAGTGAATAATTTGAAAGAACAAATGGCAAAGTTCGAACAGGATGTCGTCCTGGAGCAAGCCGTTCAAGAAGTGGAAAAGCAAGCCGATGGAGTGTTCAAGTTAACGACTGATAAAGAAATCCATTACTCCAAAACGATTATCATCACAGCTGGAAATGGGGCTTTCCAACCCCGCCGCATCGAAATTGAAGATGCAAAAAAATATGAAAACGGCAACCTTCACTATTTCATCGATGACCTCAATCATTTTGCCGGCAAAAAAGTGGTCGTCTTCGGCGGTGGGGATTCAGCAGTGGACTGGGCCTTAATGCTGGAGCCGATCGCCGAGAAAGTGAGCATCATTCACAGAAGAGATAAGTTCCGTGCCCACGAACATAGTGTAGAAACACTTAAAAATTCAAAAGTGGAAATAAAGACTCCATACATACCTGCAGAGTTGATTGGTACAGACGGACGTATCCATACAATTGTCATCAAGGATACAAATGGTGACGATACAGAGACCATGGATGTAGATGCAGTCATCGTCAATTACGGCTTCGTTTCTTCTCTTGGTCCCATTAAGGAATGGGGACTTGATATCCAGAAGAACAGCATTTTGGTGAATTCCAGAATGGAAACGAATATCCCGGGGATTTATGCAGCAGGCGATATTGCAACCTATGATGGCAAAGTAAAATTGATTGCCAGTGGTTTTGGTGAGGCACCCACTGCCGTCAATCATGCCAAACAATATATTGACCCAAAAGCAAAAGTTCAGCCGATGCACAGTTCTTCCATGTTTTAATTATAGTACGCAAAAACCGGCTTTCATGGCCGGTTTTTTTTGTCCCCAATTCGATGATTGTGGATAAGTTTTTTCAATTAGTTATCCACAGCGCTTACCCTTTTCATTCTATGGGTAAAGAGTAGAAGAAGCCATGAAAGGGGAATGCATCCAAGAATATTTTAATTGCAGGGGCCAACGGAACGAACGGAAAGCAGATCATTGGGGAATTATCAAATGACCGTATACGGGAAGACCAGGAAAGAGGAACAGGCTCAAACGATAAAAGAAGTGGGCGGGCATCCAATCCTTGCAGATTTAGAGGGAAATGTGGATAAAGCAGTGGATAACATGGAAGCCATCATTTTTGCCGCCGGATCCGGACCCGAAACTGGGCCGGATAAAACGACAGCTGTGGATAAGAATGGAGCCATTAAACTGGTCTCGTGTTAGGATGAGACCATCCTAATCCCTCTTGTAAAAAACAAAAAAGGGGGCACTTATTAAAGTGCCCCCTTTTTCCGATGTATTGGAGTTTACTTAGCAGTTCTCCGGCGTACCGGCATTTTTTGCCGTTTTGAAGGAAGACCCGCAACCGCATGATGCGATGGCATTTGGGTTTTCGATCGTAAAGCCTCCGCCCATCATCGTTTGCTTATAATCAATTACCGTTCCATTCAATATATCTGCATCCTCGGCATTAACAAGGATCTTAATTTCAAACTGTTCCAACTGGCTATCTTTTTCTCCGGGCTCTTGTTCAAAGCCCATTCCGTAGGATAATCCACTGCAGCCTCCGCCTTTAACGGCCACTCTTAAAAAGGAACCCTCTTCACCATTATGTTTCATCATTTCTTTTATTTGAAAAGCGGCAGCTTCCGTTATTTGAACAACTTCACTCACAATAAATCCCTCCTTCTTCTGAATATGTGAGATAGAACCATTTCTCTTTATAGTATATACCAAAGAAATTCCCGCGCTCAATTTTCCAGCTTGGAAAAATTCATATTCCCCCACCTATTTTACCAACTAAGATTAGTCTACAACAATAGGTATAGGTATAATGAACCAACTCATTGAACCTTATCCTAAAATTCGCATCCCCAAAAAAGGCCCGGAAAGCCTCCCTCATCCAGATGGCCAGGGACCGCTTTCAGGAATTCCAACTGACCCAGGAAACAACCCACCCTTTGCTGCAGCACTGATAAAAAAAGGGCTGTCCCTTCCAGGAACAGCCTTTTATCCGCCGTTGATGATTAAGACATTTCAAATTCATCAATGTACTTATATATTTTATCTACCAATTCATCCGTTGTGTCACCAAAAACCACTTCACCGTTTACAAGTGCATATAAGTTACTGGAGCATCTGCCGCAATATCCCAGGCAACCATATTCTATGATATCCAAATTCGGATCCCGCTCCAATCTTTCGAGAGCCTCCTGAGCCCCGCTGGCTAGATTGCTTACGCAAAATTCAATAATCGGGTACATTGTTTCACCTCACAGTTACTAACAACCCATCTTATTACTTTTCCCATTAACAGTCAATATTTACGCATAAAAAATAAGCCTATTTCAAGATATCGGTTGTGATTTCCTTTTATATTCGTTATACTTTTGTCGGGGTACGTAAAAAAAGAAAATTATCTAATTTTTTATTCTTACTACAAATTGGGGTATATATATTTAATTAAACTTTTAAGGGGACCATTTGGGGGAATCCTATAGTTAAGTGCTAATCAAATTTTTCAAGAGATCAAATAAAGGGGAAAAAATCATATGAAGAATCTAGTCATACTTGGTGGCGGGTATGGTGGTATGCGCATGTTGCAAAGATTGCTGCCTAATCAGCTTCCTGAAAATGTGAGCATCACGCTTATCGACCGTAATCCTTATCACTGCTTAAAAACGGAATATTATGCTTTAGCAGCAGGTACCATTCCAGATCAGCACATCCGTGTTGCATTTCCTGAACATCCTCGCTTGAAGAACGTATACGGAGAAGTACTTTCCATCGACATGGAAAATAAACAGGTCATTATAGAAAATCAAGATCCTGTCGTTTATGATGATTTAGTCATTGGCCTTGGCTGCGAAGACAAATACCACGATATTCCTGGTGCAGACATACACACTTACAGTATCCAAACAATCGATAAATCACGCCGCACATATTCAGCTTTGAATAATTTAGGTGCCGGTGCAACCGTTTCTATCGTTGGTGGCGGACTGAGCGGTGTTGAGCTTGCAAGTGAATTGATTGAAAGCCGTTCAGATTTAAACGTTAAGCTATTTGACCGTGGACCGCATATTCTATCTGCTTTCCCAGAAAGATTAAGTACTTTTGTCGAATCATGGTTCGATAAACATACCATCGAAATCGTCCATCATTCAAATATTACGAAAGTTGAACCAAACCTTCTTTACAATGGCGACGAAGCCGTTCAAAGCGACGTCATCGTATGGACAGCTGGAATTCAGCCAAGCAAGATCATCCGCGATATGGATATTGAAAAAGACCGTCAAGGAAGAGCCGTTCTGACTCCTCAGCATTTCCTTCCTAATGATGACAGCATCTTTGTAGTCGGCGACTGCGCGAGCCTGCCTCATGCACCTAGTGCTCAATTAGCGGAGTCCCAAGCTGAGCAAATCGTCCAAGTCCTTGTGAAGAAATGGGCAAATGAACCACTTCCTGAAAGCTTCCCTACCATGAAATTAAAAGGAACATTAGGTTCCCTTGGGAAGAAACAAGGTTTTGGTCTTGTTGCAAATCGCCCAATCACCGGCAGAGTGGCACGCCTAATGAAATCAGGCATTCTGTGGATGTATAAATACCATAACGGTTGATTATAAACTGGCCCAATGAGCTGCATGCAGCCCATTCATGGGTCAGTTTTTCTTTTTTCTTCCATTATATATCACGCTCGCACTGAGTATCCATATTTCTCCATAGTTTCCACCACTTTTTTGAGACGGACATTTCCTTCCGCAATGATTTCACCTTCGATGAGGACCAGTGGATAAAATAAATCTTCCTCGATCATTTTCTCGGCAAAGCTCTTTTGCTTCAATGTTTCTGGTGGGTTATACATATCTATATAGGATATTTTGAATGGCTGCTCAGGAAATTTTCTCGTTAAAGCGGCTTCAAGCCACTCGCAGGTATCTTTCGAAGAGGGGAGATTCACACAACTGGCGCAAATTTGCTCCGCTCCATACACTTCTATCTCAATATCTTTCCTTACCATACTCTTCCTCCTTCAGTTTATTATAGTTGCTTCATTTGAATAATGTTTAAAACTTCACCTGTTTCCATCATACCAGAATAATATAGATTATATTTCCGCAAAGTTACAGTTGGATTTTTTATTACCTTCGCATTATAATATGATTAGGAAAGGAGTCGATTGCAATGTCTGAACAAACAATGGAAGTTCAAGTTCAAGAAGTCCTAGATAAGCTTCGTCCGTTTCTTCTTCGTGATGGCGGTGACTGTGAACTAGTTGACGTAGAAGATGGAATTGTAAAATTACGATTACTAGGAGCTTGCGGAAGCTGTCCTAGTTCGACCATTACGCTAAAAGCTGGGATTGAGCGTGCCCTTCTTGAAGAAGTTCCTGGTGTAGTGGAAGTTGAACAAGTTTTCTAATAGCCCTTTAAATAACATGCAGCGTATGGATGAAGGATCACTTCATCTATACACGTTCAACCTTTTTTCATGCAGGCCGGAATCTTTTTGCGGACTGTAATAAAAATAAAGCTGACTCGGCTTTTGCCCTATCAAATGAATTGATACGGCTTGACACGGGTCAGCTTTTTTTATATGGCAAATGAACACGGCTCACGATTTCAAAAACTTCAATTCCTTTTTTTCCTGTTCAGAAAGGATTGCCGTATAACTTCCATCATTATCGATTTCCAATTCCCTCACATGGAATTCCGGAAATCTATCTTTCAATCCAGTGAGCAAACCTTCACTTTTTTCTGGAGATGCCAAGCATAAAACAGTTGGTCCTGCTCCGCTTAGTGCCGCACCAAATCCGCCTTCATTGTGGACGACTTCTTCAATAAGCGCTAAATGAGGGACCAACTCCGCTCGATATGGCTGATGGAAACGATCACTTTGCATCATTTCACCAACAAGTTTCCAATCTTTCGATAGAACTCCTGCAAGCATTACATTTGCGGCTGCGCTCCCGCTTATCGCATCTTTATAGGAAAGCGAATTCGGAAGGACATTTCTTGAATCCTCAGTAAGCAATTCAAAATGGGGAATGACAGCGATCACCTTAACTCCCTCGATTGGAAACGACACGACATCCGTCCTTTCCTCCGTATGAAGGCCCACAACCAATCCACCATACACAGATGCCCCCGCATTATCGGGATGCCCTTCAAAGAGGGAAGCATGCCTATTCTTCTCCTCATTTGATAAATGAAGCTCACCAACGATGTTCGCCAATTCAATTCCCGCCACAATGGCAGAGGCACTGCTTCCAAGCCCGCGCGCCAGTGGAATTTCGCTAGAGACGAAAAGCCGGCATGGGGATAGTTCCTTTCCATAGGAAGCCGCCGTTTCCTTGGCAATTTGGACGATATAATTATTATCATCCCTTGGAAAAACAGACATTTCCTCTGAAAGCGGGACGACTTCCCAATGATCTGATGGAGATCCGTGTATTTCCAAGTAAAGTCCCAGCGCCAAGCCGATGGAATCGAAACCTGGCCCTAAGTTGGCCGTACTTGCTGGTACACGGATCAAGAACATCTCTGATTCCGCACTCATGCCTGTTTCACACCTTGCAGATGTTCTAAAATGACTTCTTCATCCATTGGCAGCAATGTAGGTTGAATCGTACTTGTATTGACTGCCACATTCGGATCCTTCAATCCATTTCCAGTCAATACAGCAACAATCTTACTTCCTTTTTTGATTTCACCGCTTTTTAATTGTTTATAGATACCTGCAATGGAAGCACATGATGCCGGCTCTGCAAATACCCCTTCTTTTTTAGCAAGGAAATGGTAGGCTTCCAGAATTTCTTCGTCTGTCACCTCATCAATTTTGCCTTTGGATTCATTTGCCGCTTCCACAGCAAACTTCCAACTTGCAGGATTTCCAATCCTGATGGCCGTTGCGATCGTTTCTGGATTTTCAATAATGCTATCCCGGACAATTGCAGCCGCTCCTTCAGCTTCGAACCCTCTCATTTCAGGAAGGCCCGTTTGTTTCGATTCGTTATATTCCTTAAAGCCTTTCCAGTAAGCCGTTATATTCCCTGCATTCCCGACTGGCAGCGCCAAAATATCCGGTGCGGAGCCGAGAGCATCACAAATTTCGAAAGCGGCTGTCTTCTGTCCTTCAATCCGGTATGGGTTGACCGAATTCACAAGAGTTATCGGTGAACTCTCACTAAGCGAACGGACGATCTTTAAAGCTTGGTCGAAGTTGCCTTCGATCGAGATGATTTCCGCTCCATACATAACGGCTTGGGCAAGTTTGCCCATGGCTATTTTACCTTCCGGGATGACGACGATACAGCGCAGGTTGGCACGGGCGGCATAAGCTGCTGCAGCTGCTGATGTATTCCCTGTGGAAGCACAGATGATCGTGTCGCTGCCCTCTTCTATCGCTTTGGCGACGGCCATGACCATTCCGCGGTCCTTAAATGACCCAGTTGGATTTGCCCCTTCATATTTTACATGTAAGTCGATTCCCCACTCTTCGGATAATCGATTCAGTCTGATTAAAGGTGTATTGCCCTCCAAAAGGGTTAGTGCAGGCGTGTTTTCATTGACGGGTAAAAAATCTTTATACGTGCTTATAAGTCCTTGCCAGCTCATTTGATGTCCTCTCCTTCAACTCTGTATGTGCTTTTCACTTCTCTTACCATATTGTAATCATTTAATTTCTGTATTATTTGCTCAAATGCAGCCTTTGTGGCAGTATGCGTAACTAATACGATTTCGGAAGATTCCTTTTCATCCAGAGGCAATTGAAGGATTTTATCGAATCCTACCCCGTGCTCGGCAAATAAATTCGTGATTTTGGCTAAAACGCCAACTTCATCCTGAACATGTAACCGAATGAAGAATTTAGCGAAAATCTCAGTGGCATCTTTTAATTGTTTCGGGTACTGAGGTGCAACGGCACTGCGGCCATTTACGCCCAGCCTCATATTCTTGATGACCGTCACCATATCCGAAACGACTGCAGTCGCAGTAGGAAGACTGCCAGCCCCCGGTCCGTAAAACATCGTTTCCCCTACGGCTTCCCCATAAACGTATACAGCATTATACTCATTATTTACCGATGCCAACGGATGTGCTTCCGGAAGAAGTGCAGGCTGGACACTTACGTCGACCCTATCCCCTGCCCTGGAAGCGACCCCGATCAATTTCATTGTATAACCAAGCTTCTTGCTATATCTCAAATCCTCTTCGGATATCTCGGTAATGCCCTGTACCTCAACATCATTCAAGCCAATGTTCATTGAGAACCCGAGTGTTGATAGGATTGCCATTTTACGGGCCGCATCCAATCCGCCTACATCGGCTGTCGGATCGGCTTCAGCAAATCCCAGCTCCTGGGCTTCCTTCAATACGTCATCATAAGCTCTGCCTTCCTTGCTCATTTTCGTTAAAATGAAGTTTGTCGTTCCATTGACGATTCCCATCATTTTCGTGATGCGGTCAGAAGATAACCCATCGACAAGACCGCGTAAAATCGGAATTCCCCCTGCAACACTTGCTTCATAGAACAAGTCACATTGATTATCGGTGGCCAATTCCAACAGTTCCGGTCCATGTAAAGCCATTAGGTCTTTGTTGGCCGTAACGATATGCTTTTTATTTTTTATCGCTTCTATTAGATAGCCGCGTGTTTCTTCGATTCCGCCCATCACTTCTATTACAACATCAATCTCGGGATTCGAAAGGATATCCTCAGGATTGTCCGTTAACATTCCTTTTTCGACCGCGACAAGCCGCTCCTTCGTCGTGTCTTTCACTAGTATCTTCTTAATGGATATGGAACAGCCCACTTGATGCATGAGCTTGTCCTGGTGGCTTTCAATGATTTGTACGACTCCTGATCCGACTGTACCTAACCCCAATAAACCGATCGAGATGGCTTTCATATTTTGGTTCCCCCTTAAAAACTGTTTGCCTGTAGAAAACATTTGTATTTGTATAGTAGACATTATAAGTTTAATTCACATAATTATCAATAGTTAGAAAAGATGGATGCACGAACTTTTTTCGTCCATCCCTTGAACGAGTAAGAACGGGTAACGTTTATTTTTTTTATGGGAAAACCATTTTGATGATTATTACTTAACGCTCTTCAATGAATCATTTGTACCCATTACAATATGTGGCTTTTGCACGGGATCCATCCATTTCAGTAAACTGAGGACATTCCTTTCGGCCGTGGCTGTACATCCCGCCGTCGGTTTTGTACCCCCTCTCCATATATGGAGAAAGATTGCACTGCCTTTTCCTTTTATGATGGGATCCGTATTATAATTGATGACCGCTCCATACCTATACAGTTCATGATTCATCCTTTCAAAAGACTTCCATTTAACTGCAGGATTTCCTTTATAGGTTTTCCACTTGTTATAATCCTTGGATGTCTGATCATCAATCCAGTAGTCATATTTGGTCGTTTTCTTATAACCCATTTTCATTCCGGCCGGCTTCGTTTCGCTTCCAAAGGCCGTACCAAAGGAATAAATTCCAACCGGGGATTTCCCATCCCCCTCTTTTTTGCTCTTCGTGAAGCCGTTCTTCCCAATGACACCCTCCATCTTCTTCAATGCCCGGCGCCATTCCCCTTGTTTCTTCTCATAAGTTTGGATCGTTACCTTCGTATCACTCATCGATTTACCTGTCGCCGATACAACTTGGTTAACGCCTTTCCTCCTATCGAATTTCTTCAGAAGAGCTTTTTCATCAGTACTGAAAACCTCTTTTACATCTGCCATATTGATATATGCGGACTTATTTGCGTGACAGATTTCATACCAGTTTCCGGTTCTCCCGCTTGCCGATAATTCTTTATTTTTCTTATACGTTTTTAACGTTTTACTTGCAGCCGACGCCTTTTCTTTCACATCCGCTTCAGACTTCGTGACAATCTTGAATTGAGTTGATTCGCAACTTGTTTTCGATTCAGCTTTCGCAAGATTCGCCGTTTGGATGATTAAAAAGGCTATAACGGCGGCCATCATCAATCTTTTCATGATTCCATCCTTCCGCAGTGATTAAATATCTAATTATTCTAAAAAATCTTGTTATTATCATAACATAGTAAGTAAGAATGAATCATATTTCTTTCCCGTTTTTATCTAAATCCAGTCAATTTTAGGCAAATCATAATGCTTGGCAGGGACCTCTGCCAATTCATAAAAATGTTTGAGGAAGGACTCATATTGTTGGGAGGATTTCGTGATCGAAGCTATTTTATCCTCCAATTCATTCGACCTTGATTCCGTCGTTTTTGAAAAATACTCTTCCACCGTTTCAAAATAATGAATGGGAAACAGCATCCTCGAATATAACAACCGGGCTGAAAAACTGGATAAGGGTTCTATGGACTGATATTCGTGAAAGAAATGGCCAATGCCCCGCTGATGGGTATGCACATTTTGAAAATAATGTTCCCTCACCCATTCCGCGACATCCCTGGTTCCGTGGTCGAATACCCAATCGAACGGATTTTTCATCCACTTATTGCTTTTCCAGGTATCATGTAAAAAACGTTCATAACATACCGTTCCGCTATCGACAATTTGCGGGGTATCATCAATTTCCGTGTCGACTAAATATTGAATCGCATTTTCACCTAGGACCATATAATAGGGAAAGGTTTCTATAAACAATTTTTCAAACTGGTTATCAGGATGGGCGTTGAGCTTATCCCGCCAAATCTTTTCTAACTGATCGATCCTTTGTTCCCAGAGTTCTTTCCATTTACCGATCCTTGAACAAGTTCGAATCGTTTCATTAATCGTTCTCCCACGCTGATGGAATCTTGCCAGACGTCTTCCCGGATTGAAATTTCTCGGACCTTCCAATGCCTGATTGGCGAGAAGGATGAATAATTGTTCATCCGCTTCCGAAACATAACTTCCATGATTGGCAAGGACAAAGGCGGATACGTGACGATCACCTTGTGAAATCAGATGTTGAGACATTTTATACCGTTCCACTAATTCCTCCTGCTCCATATTTTCAATGGGAACAATACTGTACACCATATTTCCTGAGCGGAAGCTTGGAAACCTGACATTGGCTTCCTCAAGCTCCACCTGTATGCCATAATTATTAAAAATGATTTCTTCTATCATGGAATGGCCTCCTTCATCAAATGGATATAATAGAAATATTGGACATCATATACTTATATATATGTGGAATAACCCGTTTTCTGAATGATTATCGAAACCTTATTAGAAATTCCAATCAAAACATCCTCCATAGGTTTTCAGTTTAATCAAATCAAACTACCTGCATTAGAACTATCCCTTTAAAATATAGAGAAATGGGTGATGAAATGGCTAATATTGAACAATCAATGTCTGAAAAAACAGCTCGGAAATGGCTAATTGAACGAGGAGTGAAATTGGAGGATATCGCTGAGCTTGTCATGTATTTACAATCCGGCTACCATGAAAATCTCCAAATGTCCGATTGCCTTCACAATGTCGAACGGGTCCTTTCAAAACGCGAGGTCCAAAATGCCATCCTTACCGGCATACAGTTGGATATTCTGGCTGAGAAAAAACTGCTCGAGGAGCCTCTGCTGAGCATCATTGAAATAGATGAAGGCCTATATGGGGTAGATGAAATATTGGCTTTTTCAATTGTGAATGTTTATGGATCCATCGGCTTTACCAATTATGGTTTCATCGATAAACAAAAGCCGGGTATCTTAAAATATTTAAACGATAAAAGCACAGGTAAGGTGAACACCTTTTTAGATGATATCGTTGGGGCAATTGCCGCTGCCGCTTCAAGCCGGCTTGCCCATAGAACTGAAAATGCGGAATAGTAAACGAATTATATTGACGACATGAAAAAAACCAGGGCTGCATTCGCAGACCTGGTTTTTTTCATTCAAAGCGCCATAAGTCAAGGGTGTCCACCACATGCGTAGGCTGCTCCTTATATTGCTTTAAACGTTCTTTTGTCGTTACGCCAGTATGTACAAGCAGTGTATCGATCCCAGCATTAATGCCGGCAAGGATATCCGTATCATAGTTATCTCCAACCATGATTGTCTCTTCTTTAGGAACCCCCAATACTCTTAGGGCTTGCTCCACTATGACGGATTCTGGCTTTCCAATGAAAATCGGCTGTACCTGGGTCGAAACGGAAACAACGGAGGTCAAGGAACCATTCCCAGGCAAAAGGCCTTGCTCGGTAGGAATGGCAATATCACCATTGGTCGAAATGAAAACAGCACCATTTCTTACAGCAAGACAGGCTTTTGACAGCTTTTCATAATTGATGCCGCGGTCGATGCCCATGACCAGATAATCGGGATGCTCTTCCACAAGCTTCATTCCTTTTTCCTTAAGAGCCTCGATTATGCCTTCTTCACCCACCACATAGACCGTTGCACCTTTCTTTTGTTCAGCTATGTAATTGGCAGTGGCCATGCTTGTCGTGAAAACCTGGTCATCCTCCGTCGATATGCCGATGCTTCTCAATTTATCCGCTACCTGTGCCGGAGTGCGGGATGAATTATTGGTGACGAATAAATAAGGGATATCCCTTTTCCTTAAGTCATTAATAAACCCTGCCGCTTCAGCAATTTGTTCCGTTCCGCGATACATGGTGCCATCTAAGTCAATTAAATATCCTTTATACGACTTCATTTGAAATTCGCCTTCCTAACGCTGCTAGTTTTTAAAAGCTGAAACAGGTCCCAATTCATTCGTTAAATAGTTCCTCACCAAATCAGGGAATTGCTTGAATGCCTCGATATTTTCCGAAAATACGGCATGCAGTTCTTTGTGATCCACTTCAATGAAGTCTTGAACCAGCATTTTCCTTAATGGCAAAACCTTTTTGAATTGCATCGCTTTTTCTTCTGAAATCACTTTTTCATCTTGAAGGATATCGATAATATCCTCATAACTTCCCGGATCACGCATAATGAAACCATCAATTACCGCATTTCCTACATCCAACACGGAATCGATGGAAGTTTGTATAAGCCTTTCAGCGATAAGTTCCGAATGGTCTCCATCCCAATTATCCTGCCCCTCAAAAAGTCCAAGCTGCTTTTCAAGAAAACCTAATATTTGTTCAATCTTTTGGCGGTCTACAAAGTACATTTTTCCAGATCCTTTCTGATCTAAGATGATATAGGGAATCATTGGTTGAATGAGCGGCATAGTTAAAAACGCTGTACCGAACCAACCTTATTCCTTGATAATACCATAGCTTCTCCCTTACTCTCAATTCCTTCAACCACACATTGCTTTTCTACGGGGGTGCATTTCCAGACGTACACTCCCCGATTCCATTTATATTCTTGCCATTTTCATTTAATCGATGAATGCATTTATGCTTGAGCGAAGTTCTTCAGCCGGAAGCCCCGAAAAATGTCTGTTCCCCTATTGAAGTCACTTTGTTATGATGGAACTACAAATGTGAAGATACGAAGGGAATGATACTATGGAAGATCGCTTTTATTTATACAATGACGTCGTTGATTCAAAAACCCGGTTCATAAGCTTCATGGGAGAGGAATCAAGATTCGATCTGGCCATTACGGCAACCGATCGTTTCTATGGAAAGAAGCTTGTTTTAAATATGCAGAGTAACCGTTTCGCGATTATTGGGCCTGATGATTTGGAAGAGGAAGGCTATCTTGAGCATGCCTTTCAATTGTCGGAAGCGGAAGCCGAAGAACTTCGTCACTTTTTAATGGAAATCGTCTGAGTGCTGAAGTTTTTTAGCTTAAACGGGAAACCTACTGAGTGTAAGACCGATTACATGAGGGGGGATTATCTTGGACAAAGAAGAATACCACGATTTTTCCAATGTCGAAAAACAGAGGGATTATTTAATTCCTGAAGAATTTCCCGAAGGACCTTTTGGATCAGCCATAGCAAAAGATGAACCAGTTCAGAATAAAAATACCCCGTGGCAGGAAGGGCAACGATATCAAAGTGCCTTTAATTATGAAAATAAATCGTTACATGAGGGTATGCCTCGACAATATCCTGGGGCACATCCGACACATGATGATTCAGAAAAAGACGAACAGCCTCCATATAAAGGATATGGTAACTCTTAACATGGAAGGCCAGAGTGAATTCTGGCCTTTTTATTTCTTTATTTTCTTCACGACGAAATAAGGACAGCCAAAATTGCAGTATTCATATAAATATTCACTAAGCGTGCTTATTTTCGTATCAAAGGTGGCTTTCTGATTGGAATCATCAAAAAATCCACGCAGCCTCAATTGCCCGTAACCCCAATCGCCCACTATATAATCATACTTCGTTAAAATCTCACTGTATCTGGCTTTAAACGCTTCTTCGTTATAGCCTTCCCTTTCATCCTCAATTATTTCATAGGTCATGTTATTGATGTTAATCATTGTTTTCACCTCTCATATATACGTTCCTTCTTTAAATTATAACTGATTCCCCATCAATTACTAAGCGAAAAATAGAGAAATATGTTCATCCTAAAGTTATGGGGGTGTTATTGATGAAAAAAACGATAATAACGATAGGTTTAAGCTCGATTATTGCACTAACCGGATGTACTGATAAAGATAAAGATCAGGGTCTCGGGGCAAAAAACAATGCCGGTAACCCAACAAACGTAAATAATCCAACTCAATATTATGATGAGGATTATCGCAATAATGACAATAAAAGTGATGATTTCGGTTTTACCCGCACAAATAGTGCAACCATTGACGGCCGAAACATTTCCAACAAAGCTGCTTCCATTGACCGTGAACAACTTTCTGATGTCATCTCTAAACTGAGTGTTCAGATTCCAAATGTCAATGATGCCGCTACCCTCGTTACTGATGAGGAAGTGCTTGTCGTATATGACACCAATGCAAAGGATCGGACGGAAACCGCAGACCAGGTTAAACGTACTGCCATGTCCGTCGTGCCTCGCTACTATCATGTCTATGTCAGTGATGATTATCAAACCCTTGCCCAAGATGTCGAGAACTTCGCTACAGTGAAATCCGGCAGCAGAGGGATTGACTATACGATTGAACAGACCATCAAAAGAATGCTGAAGTCGCCTCAAGGATACAAAATGAGTGACGGTGAAAATGAAAACGGCGAAATGGTTAACGATAAAAGAGATCATCACGATAACATCCATCAAAAAATGGATAACCGTTGAATACAAAAGGACCGAATTTTTTCGGTCCTTTATTTCACTCTATTTCAATAATTCTTCACCTTTGCTCTGCTTATGTTTTGCCGCAGCATTAACCTGTTCATCCGCATGGTAGGATGAACGGACAAGCGGACCTGATTCACAATGGCTGAATCCTTTTTCCAATGCACGTTCTTTCAGTTCGGCAAATTCTTCAGGCGTGTAGTATTTCAGCACTTTTAAATGCTTTTTAGTCGGCTGCAAATACTGGCCGATCGTCATGATATCCACATTATTGGCCCTTAGGTCATCCATTGTCTCAAGGATTTCCTCACGCGTTTCACCCAGCCCCACCATTAAACTGGACTTTGTCGGTATTTCCGGATACAGTTCCTTGGCTCTTCTTAAAAGCTCCAATGAACGATCATACTTGGCCTGAGCCCGTACACGGTCGGATAAACTTCTGACAGTCTCTATATTATGGTTCAGGATATCCGGTTTAGCATCCATCAAAGTCTTGATATTTTCAAACACCCCGCCCATATCAGACGGCAATACTTCAATTGATGTAAATGGATTTTTGCGACGGATGGCACGGACCGTTTCAGCGAAAACTTCAGCGCCTCCATCCTTTAAATCATCACGGGCAACAGCTGTAATGACGACATGCTTTAAATTCATCAAAACAACGGAATCGGCAACACGCTCCGGTTCAGCCCAGTCCAATTCATTCGGACGTCCGGTTGTTACTGCACAAAAACGGCAAGCCCTTGTACAGATTTCACCTAGAATCATGAAAGTAGCCGTCCTTCTCACTGCCCAGCATTCGTGAATATTCGGACATTTTGCCTCTTCACAGACTGTATGAAGATTTTTCTCGCGCATCATATTTTTTAAACCGAGGTAATTTTCGTTAGTATTAAGCTTTATTTTCAACCAATCTGGTTTTCGAAGAATTTCTTTATTTCTAGAAGACATGAAAATGCCACTCCATTCTATAGAAATTAACACACCCTACTTTAACAATAAAAAAGCATTTATACAAGTTATAGTTGGTTTCCCATTATTTATTTTTCATGTTTATTGCCAAATCAGCAAAACTATAAAAGATGGATGGACTGATGTCTTTTAATAACGGAGAATATCATGAAAGGAGCCTGCCCCGTTGAAAAAATTATTCCTTCTAACGATAACTTGTTTGTTTATCTTGGCACCAGGCCAAGTCGCCAATGCTGCCGATACCCCTGATGTTTATGCCGGGAGAATGGCGCTATATAAAAATATGGAGGCTGCCCTCCAAATCCCGTGGTATTACCTTGCTGGAGCAGATCAATATGAGCACAGCCTAAGGGCCGCAAGAAGGGATTTAGAGCCGGCAAAGGGTTTTATAGGCATCCACATCGAGCCTTCAAAGTGGAGCGGGGCTCTCAATCCTGACTTAAACGATGTGAACCCGCTCACGATCACATTTTTTGATGGGTTGGGCCAGGATGGCAATGGTGATGGCAAAGCGGATATCACTAATGATACCGATCGATTGTATGCTTTTTCTAAGCATCTCCAAGCATATGGTGCAGATGAAGATAATATCCGGATCGGCTTGTGGGATTATTATAAACGCGATAAAGCCGTCAGCATCATTATGGGCAATGCCGAGATTTATAAGAAATACGACCGGTTGGATCTACATGAAAAAGCCTTCCCGGTTCCAGTACGGACTCATTATACGTACTTGAATACATGGGGAAGCGCTCGCGGATGGGGCGGAAGGAGAATCCATGAGGGCACTGATATTTTTGCGGATTATAGCCTTCCCGTTCGTTCCACGAGCTATGGAATCATAGAAATGAAAGGCTGGAATAAATTCGGCGGTTGGAGGATTGGGATACGGGATTTAAATAATACCTATCATTACTTTGCCCATTTAAGCGGCTTCGCCAAAGGGTTGAAAGTCGGTCAAATCGTTGAGCCCGGACAAGTCATCGGGGGTGTCGGCAGTACGGGCTACGGTCCTCCAGGAACTTCCGGAAAATTCCCTCCTCATCTTCATTACGGAATGTACAAAGACAACGGAATCACAGAATGGAGCTTTGACCCTTACCCCTATTTAAAATTGTGGGAAAGGAAAGATCTGGCCAAAAAGAAATGGTGAGCGGCGTGAATTTTACGCTGCTTTTTTTTGATTCGAACATAAACCCCTGAACTTGATGCATAGTTATTAGTAAAGGGGGCTAAAGCGTGTTCCAAAAAAGATTTCGAACGAAGAAATTCCGAAAAAAGGGGCCTCTTCCCACCCGAAAAGTATTTCTCTATTCATTTATCCTGTTCATCATATCAAGCATCATGACTCTTTGGTACGTGGACAAATCGATCGAACCCGTGATCATGAGTGTAGCCGAATATGAAATCAAACGGATTGCAACCGAAACGATTCATGAATCGGTTGATGAGAATATAGCCAAGATTGACATGAACAAAATCATCACCAACACCAAGGGTGGTGATGACTCCAGTTCTTCCTATAGCTTCAATCCAGTCATATATAGTGAATTGCGGGCTAACATCACGAAGGATATTCAAAAGAAGCTTGGCATCAAACAGGGAAACCCTTTTAAAACAGGATCATCCAAAATAAATGATGAACAATATAAAAGTGTGGTGTATTATATACCATTTGGTGTCGTAACCGGGAATAACCTCCTTTCCAATTACGGACCTGAAATCCCAGTGAAAATGTCAGTCATCGGGAATGTTGAATCGGATTTGAGGACAAAACTGACAAACGCAGGCATCAATAATGTTTATTATGAATTGATTGTGGACTTTGATGTCAATATTCAAATCGTCATCCCCTCTTTCACGAAGGAGACCAAGGTAAGCCAGGAAGTGACAGTCGGAAGCCTGCTGATCGAAGGTGATGTTCCAAGTTATTTCAGTAACGGAAACGGCTCGGTTGCACCTGCCATCATGAAGGAAAACAAGGAATGAAAAAACCAGCTTATCCTTGAGGTTAGGCTGGTTCTTGTATATCGAGACATTTCATGATGAGCAAATGCAGGTTTTTATTCAAGTCCACTTCGTAGGGCTCTTTTATCTGCTCTCCATCTTCTTCAAGTATCCTTATCATGGGGCGGTCTCCTATCCCTTCATTTTGAGAGGATACTACCCCTTTCCTCCCATCATTCAATTCAACGGATAGACCATTGGGATAAATGGCAACCGCCCTGCGGAAAGCCTCGATGATCGTATTGTCGAACTTTTTCCCGACTCCGGCATAAAGGACTTCCAATCCTAGATGCGGCAGCATGGCCTTACGGTAAACCCGATTGGAAGTAACGGCATCAAACACATCGGCAACGGCAATGATCTTGCCGAAATAATGGATTTCATCCCCTTTTATCCCACGGGGATATCCAGATCCATCTAACCTTTCATGATGCTGATAGGCACAATTCGCAACTAAAAGTGAAACGGTATGAACATTTTTAATTAGATGAAACCCGTAATCGGCATGTTTTTGGATTTGTTCAAACTCCTTTTCCGTCAGCTTGCCGGGTTTACGGAGGACTTCCAAAGGCACGAGCATTTTGCCGACATCATGTAAAATCGCTCCAAGCCCAAGAATTTCGAGATTCTTATCATTGATATTCAATTCCACCCCGATTGCCAAGGTATATAAGGTCACATTGAAGGAATGTGTGAAGATATAGTCATCGTATGTATAAACGTCGGCCAATAAAGTCATTAGCTCTTTATTCCTTTTCAGCTCGCCCATGATGTTCCGGACTATTTGAGTTAATTTGACGTTAGCATGCTCTATCGTGAATGATCCATCCAGGTTCATTTTATTTTTCATGTCCAGGAAAGTGGTTTCAATCATATTAATGGCTTCTCTTCTAAGTTTCCCGGAAACTGGGGGCTTCGGAATAATGTCATCCGTCCTGGAATCTTGAATGTAAACATAGGGAATATTAAGGGAAACCAGTCGATTGATCATCTTCTGCGTTAATCTAAGACCCTCGCACAATAGGATATGGCCCCGATCATTATAAATGTTTTTACCGAGCCTTGCTCCAGGTCTTAGGGACTTTGTAATAGCTAGCCTCATACTTGTACTCCGTTTCCCCATTCAATATTTGCAATTCAAACCGATTCTTTCTTTTATAAGTTTTATCGGAGCATATTTTTATAAATGAATCTGTTAGAACATATTTATTGAAAAAATATTTACTTTGATAAAAAAATAAGGCCCCCTTCGGAAGAAAGAAAGCCCACCTTTTCAAATCATTTTGATTAATGCCTCTTTACCAATCATTCCTGGATGTATGCCCTTTTCCACAGCCTCCCAGGTAACTGATTCAAGCGGCGCTTCCAATAACTCTTCAATCGATTTAACTCCTGTGGCCCTCCCTGCAAGGATTTTACGATCTCTCAATTTATCGTTCAGCAGTCCAACATCTAACGCACCGCACATTATATACCCTTTTTCGGACGCGACAGCAAGTAAATTCGTTTTCGGCAGTCGGACAGAAATGGCTAGGAATGTATGATTATCAAGAATTATTGGGATCATGTTAATCAATTGGTTTCGCCCCTTCCTTCCCCATACTTTATGAAAAAAAGGGCAAAACCGTGATTTTGTATCAGGGGTTAGTGTATATTTTTTTCAGCTTCCATAAAAGGATATCCCGTAAGAATTCCGGCAGTAAGTATTCCTTGCGATTGGAACGATGGATACTTGGAAAGAAGTGCCCGAACGTGAACATATCAGGTATTGCCAATTTATAGGACTTATCCGCCTGCAGTTTCTCTCCTTTTATAAGGATCCCTTTTACGATTCCATTCTCCATTTCGTTAAATTCAATTTGATCATAATGCATGACTCCCATGATTTTTCCGCGGAAACCAAAACCTTTCACCTGAATATGAGGCCACTCTTCATTTCTCGATTGCATCAAGATTTCCTTTAACTCATTCCCATCTACTTCAACGACACAAGGATTGATGGGATGTGGGCAGATTCTGTGAATATCCCCTTTTGTGACAGATCCCTTCGGAAGCCCCTCGAGCAGAAGACCTGCATTCAAAAAGGAACAATCCGCCTGACTCCACTCCCTTAGGGCCTCCACAAGGATTCCCGTCAAAGGACTTCGTTTGAACCAATCATTATCCAGTGCCATCGGTAAATCCACAGCAACCTGTTTTAGCGTTTTTCCTCCGGCCTGGTATATTTCTTCAATCCATGACCGCTCATTCTCCAATTCCAAAAAGTCATTGGTATCATAAAGAATGGCTCTCTTCTGGCTAATTTTCTTTTCCGGGTTGATGGTCATTTCCACCTGTCCAACAAAAAAACCATATTTCCCTGCCCCGCAAAGGAGTGTGTCATTGATCAATTTACCTTGGTGGAGGATGTGGTGGGTATGCGCGCCAAGTATAATGTCAATCTCCGGAAAGTCCCTTGCCATCCTCTCATCATCGTGGATGCCCAGGTGGGAAAGGATGATGATTACATCCGCCTCTGTTTTGACCCTTTCGAGCTGCGCCTTTAACTCCATGAATGGTTCCGTTATTTCCCAGCCCATCGCAGAATAAAACTTTTGAAAAAAGGCTGTCAAACCTATCATCGCGATTTTGGTGCCTTTTGCCGTTGTATGTATCCAAAATGGAAGCGCCCATTCCGGCCTTTCATTATCACCGTAATAAATATTGGCTGCCAAGACCTTGAACCTTGCATGATCATATAAGGAATCCAATGCATCATGAGGTAAAGTGATCCCTTCATTATTGCCGATGGTCACATATTGGTAGCCCGCTTCATTAAGCAGTTCAATATTTCCTTTACCCAACGTACCTTCTGTATATGGATGCCAGCGGTCCACATGATCGCCTATATCCAGTATGATCGCTTCTTCTCCCGTTTCTTGATGAAGTTGTCTTCTTTCTTTAAGAAACTTATCAATACGAGGCCAATTCTCAAAATGACTATGGAGATCATTGGTGTGATATAAATGAATGATTTCTGACATCATTTTTCCTCCTCGTTTATCCTGTAATGCCTTGGTATATAAGACGTAAACCAATGATTATCAGCACTATTTTCAACATATTCTCCAGCGAAGCACTCTTTAGGCGCGTATTTATGAATGCGCCCAATTTAGCACCGAACCACGCACCCGGAATCAGGGCAAAAGCATATGGCCAATTTACATTTCCAAGGGAAATATGCGTAATCGAATTAGTGATGGAAGATAGGAATACCATGAACATCGAAGTCGCTACAGCCATATGCGGAGGAAAGAAGAAAAGAAGCATCATGACGGGTACCATTAAGGCTCCGCCGCCAATTCCAAATAACCCGGAGCTGAATCCCACGACAAAAGAAATAAATACAGCTAACAGGGGGTGGTAACCATAGGAAAATGAATGTCCATTTTCGGTTTTATACGTTTTCACTATTTTCCCTTTTCCAGGCTTGAAAAGCATGGGCTTCAAACGATTTTTCACTAATAACACGATGGCCATGAAAACCATGAAAATTCCAAAGTACAATGAAAAAGCTTCGGCGTTAAGGTTTTTATTCACATGGGCCCCCATTATTCCCCCAGGTGCACCGCCAATAAAAAAGATTAAGCCGGCCTTATAATCCACCACCTTATGTTTTAAATAAGATAGAGTGGAAGATAAGCCGGTAAAAATCATGATTACGGTTGAAACACCAACGGCGACCTGTGGAGTCAGCTCATCGATAATATTTGTAGATGTTCCTAAATATAAAAGGGAAGGCACAATGATGATGCCGCCTCCCAGACCGACAAGAGCGCCGATTGATCCCGCTAATAATCCAATACCCACTAATACTAACCATACCATGAAAAAAATCCGCCTTTACCTGTTTGTGAGGATATTACCTCTACTAGCTTGTCACATCATCTCATTATTCATTATATAATCCCTCTTAAAACAAACCAAGCTGCTTAGGAGCCAGTCCTTCATATTCTATACCAAGCAGCTCGATCATTTGTTTGGCATTATCAGCTGCATCCCCGCCTGAGTTATTATTGAACAGGACATATAACTCCTTGGATTCCTTTTCCAATACCCTGATTTTCTCCACCCATTCAGTCAATTCCTGATGATTATATCGATATAGGTACCTGACCTCACGCCAATTATCCCCCGAAGCAGGCCTTTGCCAACCATGCAGGTTACGGCCATGAAAGCGTACCAGGGTTTTATCTTTATCGGTGGCATGCAGAACGACAGGAATGGATCCCTCACCAGCCTGCGGCTCATCGCATACAGTATGGATCCAGCCTTCCGTTTCGATAAAATCCAAAGTTTGCTGGACTACGTTGGGCCTGTACCAGCTTTGATTCCGGAACTCTATGGCAACTGGGATATCGCCCATTTCAGCTTTGCACCATCGCAGGTAATTCACATTTTCACGTTTACAATCAAACCATGGCGGAAACTGAAATAAGACCATCGCGAGCTTGCCGGACTTCCGATATGCTTCCAGTGAGTCGCAAAACGCCTTGAACATCTCCTTCTTACTTTCAAATGGGATTTCCCCACGTTGATGTCCTGTCATCCCTTGGTAGGCTTTAACGACAAACCGGAATGATGCTGGCGTCTCGGATACCCACTTTTCACTGTTCCTCTTTGGCTGGACTGCATAGAATGAAGCATCCACCTCCACAATGGGAAAATGAGCGCCGTACTCTTTGAGTTTATCACGTTGGGAAACACCTCCATGATATAAACTATCATGATCACCCCAACCGGTCACACCAACATAAATCATCTGCATCACCACTCCTTTGGGACAGGACTATTTCCTGACTTCTTCTTTTATTTTTTTACCCTCATTGAGCCATATCTAATCTTTCGTATAAGGGTGTGGAATATCAAAATATCAAAACAAAAAGCCTGCCAGTCAAACCCGGCAGGCTTTTGTATGAATGATTATTCTAAATCGCCTTACAGGCAGGCCAGTCGGTTATTATCCGATGGAGCCTTCCATTTCGAACTTGATCAGACGGTTCATTTCAACCGCATATTCCATTGGAAGTTCTTTTGTAAATGGTTCGATGAAGCCCATTACGATCATTTCCGTTGCTTCTTGCTCAGAAATTCCGCGGCTCATCAAGTAGAACAATTGTTCTTCAGATACTTTGGAAACCTTCGCTTCGTGTTCAAGGGAAATATTATCATTCAAGATTTCATTGTAAGGGATCGTATCAGATGTAGACTGATTATCCATGATTAATGTATCACATTCAATGTTGGAACGAGCTCCATCCGCTTTACGTCCAAAATGAACGATACCACGGTATGTTACTTTACCGCCCTGTTTAGAAATTGATTTAGATACAATCGTTGAAGATGTATTTGGCGCTAGGTGAATCATTTTCGCTCCCGCGTCTTGGTGTTGGCCTTTACCTGCAATGGCAATCGATAATGTCATACCGCGAGCGCCTTCACCTTTTAAGATGACAGCAGGATATTTCATTGTCAATTTCGAACCGATATTACCATCAATCCATTCCATTGTTGCATTAGCGTCACAAACCGCACGTTTCGTAACCAGGTTAAACACGTTGTTTGCCCAGTTTTGGATCGTCGTGTAACGGCAGTAAGCATCTTTCTTGATGACAATCTCAACAACCGCACTATGAAGGGAGTTAGTTGTATAAACAGGTGCTGTACAACCTTCTACATAGTGAACGGATGCGCCTTCATCAACAATGATTAGCGTACGTTCGAATTGCCCCATGTTTTCAGAGTTGATCCGGAAATATGCTTGAAGCGGAGTATCCACTTTAACGCCTTTTGGTACATAGATGAATGATCCACCTGACCAAACTGCCGAGTTCAATGCAGAGAATTTATTGTCAGTAGGCGGGATCGTTTTCCCGAAATGCTCACGGAAGATATCTTCATTTTCACGAAGTGCTGAGTCCGTATCTTTAAACACGATACCCAAGTCTTCCAATTCTACTTTCATGCTATGGTAAACCACTTCAGATTCATATTGGGCAGATACACCGGCAAGGTATTTTTGTTCGGCTTCAGGAATTCCCAATTTATCAAAAGTCTGTTTGATTTCATCAGGAACTTCATCCCAAGACTTCTCTGATTTCTCTGATGGCTTAACATAGTATGTGATTTCATCGAAGTTCAGGCTCTGCATGTCGCCGCCCCATTGAGGCATTGGCATGTTGTAGAAATGCTCCAATGATTTCAAACGGAAATCAAGCATCCATTGCGGTTCATCCTTCATTCGAGAAATTTCTTCCACGATTTCTTTTGTCAGACCACGCTTTGAACGGAAGATGGAAACATCTTTATCCGCAAAGCCATATTTATAATCGCCGATATCAGGCATTTTCTTTGCCATAGCTCGTATTCCTCCATTTCAAATGGCTGAATTACAACAGCTCATTTTAATTTAATTATTCCTTCAATCCCTTTTCCATGGCTTTCCAAGCTAGGGTAGCACACTTGATTCGGGCAGGAAATTTAGAAACACCCTGAAGGGCTTCAATATCCCCAAGGTCCATCTCATCGTCGTATTCTTTCCCCTGAATCATTAAGGAAAAAGTCTCGGACATCGCTAGGGCAGTATCAACGTCTTTGCCCTTAATGGCTTGCGTCATCATGGAAGCCGAACTCATCGATATCGAACACCCATCACCATCGAATTTAACATCGCTGACCTTGCCGTCTTCAATCTTCATCGTTAAACGAATCCGATCGCCGCAAGTTGGATTATTCATATCGATTGTCATGCTTCCATCTTCTAGCATGCCCTTATTACGAGGTTTCTTATAGTGATCCATAATGACTTGACGGTAAAGTGTATCAAGGTTATCAAAAGACATTACTGAAATACTCCTTCGTTTTAACAAGCCCGGACACAAGCTTATCAATATCTTCTTCCGTGTTATATAGATAGAAACTTGCTCTTGCTGTCGCTGATACGTCAAGCCATTTCATTAATGGCTGTGCGCAGTGGTGACCGGCACGGACAGCAATTCCATCTGCATCAAGAACGGTAGCGACATCATGTGGATGTACGTCATCAATATTAAAGGTTATTACACCAGCACGCTTTTCTGCATCTTTAGGACCGTAAATGGTCAGCCCTTCAACTGCTGACATTTTCTCCATTGCATAAGCGGCAAGCTTATGTTCATGCCGTTCAATATTATCCAAACCGATTTCCTCCAAGAAATCAATGGCAGCCCCCATGCCGATGGCGCCGGCTATGATTGGTGTACCGCCTTCGAATTTCCACGGGAGTTCTTTCCATGTAGACTCATACAAACCTACAAAATCAATCATCTCTCCGCCGAATTCGATCGGTTCCATTTTTTCCAGAAGATCTTTCTTGCCATATAATGCGCCGATGCCTGTTGGACCGACCATTTTATGACCTGAGAAGGCAAAGAAATCACAATCCAAATCACGGACATCCACTTTTAGATGCGGCGTGCTTTGTGCCCCGTCGACTACCATTACAGCATTGTGATCATGGGCAATTTGGGCGATTTCCTTCACAGGATTGATAACACCAAGCACATTCGAAACCTGCATGATGGACACGATTTTCGTTGCTTCCGTAATTGTAGCCCTCGCATCGTCAACGGAAATCGTGCCATCCTCCTGAAGCGGAATATACTTCAATACAGCGCCTTTTTCTTTGGCAAGCTGCTGCCACGGAATGATATTACTGTGATGCTCCATGTAAGAGATGACGATTTCGTCACCCTCTTTAATATTTGCACCACCGTAACTTCTTGCTACAGTATTTAAAGCAGTCGTTGTGCCTCTGGTAAAGATGATTTCCTCTGTAGAAGAAGCATTAATGAATTTACGTACCTTTTCACGAGCACCTTCATACGCATCCGTAGCTTTTGTTCCTAGTGTATGCACCCCGCGGTGAACATTCGAGTTATAGCCGCGGTAATATTGCTCAATCGCTTCAATCACTGCAGCCGGTTTTTGAGAGGTTGCAGCACTATCTAAATAAACTAATGGCTGACCATTGACTTCTTGATCTAATATTGGAAAAAGCTTACGAATTTCGTATGGGTTCATTACTGTACTTTCCTTTCAATGACCGCTACTAATTGTTTTTTGACTCCCTCAATTGGAAGCTCGTTAACAACAGGGGCCAAGAATCCGTGAATGACAAGTCTTTCTGCTTCTTTCTTTGTAATACCACGGCTCATTAAATAATACAGCTGTAGCGGGTCGACACGGCCGACTGAAGCAGCATGACCAGCCGTTACATCATCTTCATCGATCAAGAGGATCGGATTGGCGTCTCCGCGTGCTTTTTCACTTAACATCAATACACGTGACTCTTGTTCAGCATTGGCCTTTGTAGCACCATACTCTATTTTCCCAATGCCATTAAAAATGGAGGATGCGGATTCTTTCATGACACCGTGCTTAAGGATATAACCCTCAGAGCGTTTGCCATAATGAATGATGGCTGTCGTGAAGTTCTGCTTTTGTTCCCCGCGTCCGACTACAACGGTTTTTGTATCACCGTGAGATCCATCGCCCATTAGATATGTTGTATTATCTGAAATCGTATTTCCGTCGTTCATCAGGCCAAGCGCCCACTCAATACGTGCGTCACGTCCTGCCACTCCACGGCGGTTAACATATGTCGTGAAGCCTTTTGAAAGGGTATCAACCGCACCATATTGGACTTTGGCATTCGCATTTGCAAATACTTCAGTTACGATGTTGGCAACACCTTCGTTAGACTCAACGGTTGAGAAATAGTTCTCTACATATGTGACAGAGCTATTATCTTCAGCTACGATCAAGACATGGTTGAAAAGTGTAGTATCCGGATTATCCAGAAGGAATACCGATTGAATCGGCTCTTTGATTTCTACATTTTTCGGAACATAAAGGAATGCTCCCCCATTAACCAATGCAGCATGAAGCGCTGTTAAACGATGCTCATCTATTTTAACGCCGTCTTTCATGAAATATTTTTGCACGAGCTCAGCATGATCGCGAGCCGCTGATAAAATATCCGTAAAAATGACGCCTTGTTCTTTCACATTTGCTGACAGATTGATATGTGCCGGCGTATTATTGCGTTGGATGTATAAGTTTTCATTTTCTTCAATGATGGACTTAATTTCTTCCGGAAGCTCCTCTAAAGAGGCAAAAGCTTCACTCTCAACCGTATGAGTTTGGAAAGAAGTGAAATTCCATTTATCGATTTTCGTTTTATCCGGCTTTGGCATCGGGAGCTTTTCTAATTCAGAAAACGCTTGAATCCGAAGCTCGGATAGCCAAGCTGGATCATTATTTTTAGTTGAATAGGAGCTTATATCCTCTTGTTCAAACGGTAATTTCGTTTCTGTAGTCATTGCAAATCCTCCTACTTACGCTTCTTCGCCAACAGTTTCGTCTTCAATGCCCAATTCTTGTTTAATCCAGTCATAACCTTCCGCTTCCAAGCGGGCAGCAAGTTCAGGACCGCCTGATTTTACGACACGCCCTTGCATCATTACATGTACAAAATCAGGAGTGATGTAATTTAATAGACGTTGGTAGTGAGTGATGATCAAGCATCCAAAGTCTTCTCCGCGCATTTCGTTGATTCCTTTTGAAACGACTTTAAGTGCATCGATATCTAGACCTGAATCAATCTCATCCAGAATTGCAATTTTAGGTTGGATCATCATTAATTGAAGAATCTCGTTGCGTTTTTTCTCTCCGCCTGAGAAACCTTCATTTAAATAGCGTTGCGCCATATCTTCATCCATTTCAAGGAATTCCATTTTTTGGTCCATTTGACGGATGAATTTCATCAATGAAATTTCATCGCCTTCTTCACGGCGTGCGTTAATGGAAGATCGTAAGAAGTCTGCATTTGTAACGCCGCTGATTTCACTTGGATATTGCATAGCTAGGAATAGACCGACACGAGCGCGCTCGTCTACTTCCATCTCCAATACATCTTCACCATCGAATGTGATGCTCCCGCTAGTTACCTCATATTTAGGGTGACCCATGATTGCTGATGATAAAGTTGATTTACCAGTTCCATTTGGTCCCATGATCGCATGGATTTCCCCACCTTTAACTTCAAGGTTTACCCCTTTTAAAATCTCTTTGCCTTCAATTGATACGTGCAGATCTTTAACCGTTAATGTAGAAGCTGACATAATAATACCTCCGTGAACTAATTCCAATTTTATTACCAGAAAGTAAAGATTACTTTCATTACTATAATTTCCGTAAAAGCATTCTCACTTTATTCTCATTCCAATTTTATAACAAATCCAATTTGGAATCAACTAAATAGATAGGGGTTTCCACTTCGGCCATGTTAAAAACCTGTCCTATTCTTACAATACTAACAGATATGGCCTGTTTACTGCATATTCATACTTATTTTAGCTTTTGTTAAAATTATCTTATTATTCGGCAAATCTTCGTCCTTATTACTATATGTTCAAAGGATTCGATTGCAAGGTACGAACGTTCCGCTTAAAAAGAAAAAAATCGGACTGTCAGGTATTATGTAAGTTTATCCAATAAGGAAACCCTTATTTTATGGACCACTTTCCATTTTACCTCTACAGACCGATCTTTTAAAGAATTCTTTTATATGCTTAGCCGTGAATTTTGCGTTGTAGGTCCTGGACCATTTTGTTGCACTTTACATGTTCCCTATCCCGTTCTTTCTCAACCTCGATACGGAGGTCTAAGTCTCTACTGTACTCACTGTAGCCAATCCCATGTGAAGACTGCATCGCCTTTTCCATTTCGCTTGTTACATTTAAATCCAGAGTATTGATAGTGAACCATCCTTTCAAATTTGTGTATCATTTTTTCACCTTCATTATCTCTATACCCTTTCCTTTCCTGATTAAACATGAAAGGAATTAAATTAAGCCGCAGACTGAAACAACCTGGATCATCATTATCCGGACTTAGAGAAGTGAAGCACTTTATCACGGAAATCCTAACCGGCATTGAACGGAATATAGAGAATGTAGGTAAAAGTGATTCTATCTGATTGTGGAGTCTTAGTGGATTGGAACGGAAGGTACGAGACTCCTGCGGGAAAGCGAGTCGAGGGGAGACACCGCAGGCGCAAAAGCGCCGAGGAGGCTTCCGGACCGCCCGCGGAAAGCGAGTGCCTGAAGTGGAAAGTAACGTTCAAATTTTGAAAACCTAAAAATCTAAAAAACTGTAGACAAACTAAAAATTATGAGCGACGCATTATGTAAAAGCTGAACGGACAAACCAGCTCGCTTATTCATTTATGCTTCAGCAGACTGTAACGGATTTGTGTTGGGACGATAGTAACACCCCGAAATACTCGTATTAAGAGCCTCTGATTGAACAAGTGATTAAGAAAGCTGGAAACCCTGAAGCTGTTGACGCAGATTCCGCAACCATGGCTATGTGTAATATGAGCGTTTTGGTTGTTATCCCTGCCCATCGGCACTCAATAACAAATGTAGAGGGCTATTATGATTCAAATCCAATAAAAAAAAGGTTTCAAAATGAGACCATTCCGAAACCTTTTTAAACGGCGACCTGAATTAAATCAGGCCGCCATTCTCGAATTATTTATCCGCCGGTACAACTGCACCTTTGTATTCTTTCAGAATGAAATCTTGAATTTCTTTAGAATGCAATACTTCTACAAGCGCTTTGATTGCTTCTTTATTTTCGTCACCTTTGTTTACGGCAATGACATTCACATAAGGTGATTCGGAATCTTCAATCGCAATCGAATCTTTAAGCGGATTCAAACCGGCGTCAATTGCATAGTTGGAGTTGATCAAGACTGCATCGCCTTCGCCGCTCTCATAAATTTTAGGAAGCAGGGCCGCTTCATAATCGGCATCGAATTTAAGGTTTTTCTTATTTTCAACGATGTCTTTCGTTGTAGCCGTCGTTTTATCGATGCCTTCTTTCAAAGTGATCAGGCCGTTCTTTTCCAAAAGGGATAAAGCGCGTCCATGATCAGCAACAGAGCTGCTCATAATAATTGTTGCGCCTTCCGGAAGTTTATCAATGCTTTTATATTTTTGTGAATATAGAGCAATCGGCTCGATATGGATTCCGCCAGCATTGACGAAGTCATATCCATTTTCTTTAATTTGCCCCTCTAAATATGGAATGTGTTGAAAGTAGTTAGCATCCAATTCCTTATCATTCAACGCCTTATTCGGTAAAACATAGTCCTGGAACGTTTCAATTTCCAAATCGATTCCTTTTTCTTTAAGAAGCGGTTTAGCTTTCTCAAGGATTTCTGCATGAGGAACATTGGATGCCCCTACAACTATTTTCTTCGATTCTTTTTCCGTATCGCTGCTGCTTTTATCCTTTTCACTTCCACAAGCAGCCAAAGCGATAGATAACACTAAGATTAATGCAAATCCTAAAAACTTTTTCATCCTATTCATCTCCCTTTATCTTTTGTCCAATTTAGATGTAATCACATCTCCAATAATTTGAATTATGAAGACGATAATTAGAATAACGATTGTCGCTACAAGCGTAACGTCATTTTGATTTCTTTGATAGCCGTCCAAATAGGCTAGGTTACCAAGCCCGCCAGCGCCGATGACCCCGGCCATTGCGGTATATCCAACCAATGCAATCGATGTTACGGTAATCCCGGAAATAAGGGCAGGCATCGACTCTGGAAGAAGGACCTTCCAAATGATCGTGCTCGTTTTTGCCCCCATCGATTTAGCGGCTTCAATTACACCTTTATCGATTTCACGAAGGCCGATTTCAACCATACGCGCATAAAATGGGGCAGCACCGATAATAAGTGCCGGCAGTGCAGCGTTCTCACCGATCATGGAACCGACAAGCGCTTTAGTGAAAGGAATGAGCAGCACGATCAAAATAAGAAATGGAATGGAACGGAATATATTGACGACAGCACTCATGATTCCGTTGACAGCCCGGTTTTGCCACATATTACCCTTCCCTGTCAGGAAAAGGATCAATCCTAGTATTATGCCTATAAAAAAGGTTGCCACTACAGAGACGCTTGTCATGTAAAGCGTTTCTTTCGTAGCTTCAATGATGTCTTCCCAATCAACATTCGGCAATAATTCTTCAAGCATGAGTAATCACCTCCACGCCTACCTGCTGTGCTCTAATGAATTCGATTGCGCGGAGCATTTCATCCTCTTTGCCATCTAGATGGATAAACAATGTTCCATATGAACCGCTTCTTGTTTGGGATATCTTACCTTGAACGATATTGACATCCAACTCGAAGTTACGTACAAGCTTGGTGATCAATGGGCTTTCTGCATGATCACCTACAAAGGTCAATTGAATCACTTTGCCTGCTGGATAGCGTTCGAGCAAATGGTCCATCGTTTCTTTCGTTTCTTCCGGTTCCGTTACCTGTTGCACGAAACGCTTCGTCATTTGTTCTTTAGGATTCTTGAAGACATCCAGGACAGGACCCTGTTCAACAACCTGCCCGCTTTCCATCACGGCGACGCGATGGCAGATTTTACGTATTACATGCATTTCATGCGTAATCAAGACGATCGTCAATCCCAAACGCTGATTGATGTCAACAAGCAATTCGAGTATGGAGTCGGTAGTCTGCGGATCCAATGCAGAAGTCGCTTCATCACACAGCAGCACTTTAGGGTCATTTGCCAGAGCCCTGGCTATGCCCACCCTTTGCTTTTGCCCTCCGCTTAATTGCGAAGGATAGGCCTTTTCCCTGCCTTCAAGTCCGACTAACTTGATCAATTCGTTCACACGCTTGGTGCGTTCAGGTTTAGAAATACCTGCAATTTCCAACGGGAAAGATATATTCTCCTGAACGGTCCTTGACCATAATAGATTGAAATGCTGGAAAATCATGCTGATTTCTTGACGGGCCTTACGGAGCTGAGCCCCTTTAATTTTTGAAATTTCCTTTTCAGCCACCACAACGGATCCCTCTGTCGGTGTTTCCAATCCATTGAGCATTCTGATCAAAGTACTTTTCCCCGCTCCACTGTAACCGATGATCCCGAAAATCTCGCCTTTATTTATTTCAACATTCACATTATTTACAGCCTTGATCGTCTCACTGTTTCCTTTTCCTGTTCGGAACAGCTTACTGACTTTCGTCAATGTAATCATTAACCCTCACCTCTTTTATCCAATAAAACCTATGAACTTAGTTGATTTCTCTACATTATTAGTCTGTTTCTCCTATCATGTAAAAGTTTTCCCAATTAAAATAGAAAAAACCTTTCTGCATGAGCAGAAAGGCAGGTGAAGAAACAGGCCTTCCTCTCATCTTCCAAAGTGATTAAACTTTGTGTGAATTGGCACCTTTCCAAGGAAATCTCCTTGTCGGTTGCCGGGTTTCATCGGGCACATCCCTCCACCTCTCTTGATAAGAGCTAATATATAGAATATTTGTACATCATTAAGTTCTTTAGTATGGAGAAATTTTATCATAGATAAAAAAGGAGCGCAATGTATATTATTTCTAGTACAAGAATGAACAGGAACTTTGCTTAAAGCGTTTTGGAAGTCAAGGAGACGATGTTCGTCGCCTTTTCAATTGCCTGCTCCAAATCTTCTATTAAGTCGTCTACATTTTCAATCCCAATCGATAAACGGACTTGATCGGCGCTTACACCCGCTTTCGCAAGACCCGCCTCATTCAATTGTTGATGGGTCGTACTTGCTGGGTGGATGATCAAGCTCTTCGCATCCCCTACATTCGCCACATGGGACCATAATTCCACCGAATTGATAAGTTTTGCCCCAGCTTCGCGATTACCTTGAATCCCAAATGTCACGACAGATCCAGCTCCCTTTGGCAAATATTTATCCGAAAGGGCTTTATCGGGATGATCCTCATCACCAGGATGTGAAACCCAGGTCACGGCAGGATGGTTTTTTAAATATTGGATGACAGACTTGGTGTTTGATAGATGCTCTTTCATCCTTACATGCAGCGTTTCAAGTCCAAGCGTAAACTGGAATGCACTTTGGGCACTTAGCGCAGGGCCCAAATCACGTAGTAACTGGACCCGGGCTTTCGTTATGAATGCGGCAGGGCCAACTGCCTCGGCGTATACCAGACCGTCGTAACTTGGGTCAGGCTCCGTGAAGCCAGGATAGTTCGGCGAGTTCCAATCGAATTTCCCTCCATCAACGATGACACCGCCTAGCGTCGTTCCATTTCCAAGAAGCCATTTTGTAGCGGAATGGATGACAATATCCGCTCCAAAATCAATTGGTCTGCAAAGATACGGTGTCGCGAAGGTATTATCAATGATTAAAGGTATGCCGGCTTCGTGGGCGATTTCCGCTACCGCTTCAATATCGAGCACCCTCAAACTTGGATTTCCGATCGTTTCAGCAAAAATGGCTTTAGTTCTTGGTGTAATCGCCCTTTTGAAATTCTCAGGGTCATCGGGAGAAACGAACTTCACTTTGATCCCATATTTAGGAAGAGTGTTTTCGAAAAGGTTATACGTACCGCCATATAATGTAGAGGCTGAAACAATCTCATCCCCTGCAGCAGCAATATTCAGGATTGAAAGTGAGATGGCAGCCATTCCGCTTGCCGTTGCCAATCCGCCGATACCGCCTTCCAATAAGGCCATTCTTTCCTCAAAAACGCTGACCGTGGGATTATGAAGCCGTGAATATATATAGCCATTCTCCTTCAGGCCAAATAAATTTGCTGCATGGTCGGTGTCCTTGAACAAGTATGCATTGCTTTGGTAGATAGGAACGGCACGGACACCTGTTTCATCAGCTTGCAGACCGCCATGAACACTCAATGTTTCAAAACGCAACTTTTTCTCTGACATTTAATTTCACCTTTTTCTATGGATTTAGTTGGATTTATATGAAATCTGGCTTTTTATAAACAAAAAAACCACTTCAATAAGAAGAGGTTTCAAGAATACACCTCATCTACCAGAGCCAACACTCTGCTGGAATTAGCACCGTATATAAAAATTTATACCGGTTGCCGGGCTTCGTCGGGCCAGTCCCTCCGCCACTCTTGATAAGAACTATTAAATTCTGCCATTACTTAATTCAAAATATAGCATTTTAGATTAAATCAGTCAATGAATTGTTAGAATATTCTTTGTTTATTTCCTGCTCTCATTCAAATGTCAGCAACAAAGAAAACCAACCGCGGTTCTGATTGGTTTCCTAACTGATTTCCTTAAGCAATCCGTACAAATAAGGAACGGATTGAAAGGCATATATTTTCTTGTGCAGCTGCCCTTCTTTGAAAAGCAATAAGCAAGGAACACTTTCGATTTCATATGATTCGGCAATTGCTTGGATATAGTTCATATTCATTTTGCCTGCCTTCAATTCGGGGAAAAGCTCCAAGGATATCGTCAGCATCTTGGAGGCCACCTGACAGGTTCCGCATAAAGGTGTATATAAATATAAGCAAAAGGTTTCCCCATTTTCAACAGCAAGCTTACACTCTTCTTCTTTCCATTCCTGCATCAATTAGTCGTTCACCCTTTGACTTAAAAATTTCATTTTCACATTCATATTGGCAGATAGGAGCACAGTTGCGATATGATGTTCGGGTGAGCTCTCCACTTCTTTGTACATTTTATTAATATACAGGTGGTTCGCTTCCGGCATTTCCCTTCGGAACTGCTTCCGCAGCTTTTCTCCTGATTCATCTGCGTCAAAAAGGAGATAAACATCACGGTCCATCAATTCATCCACTAATTCATCCAGCTTAGTTAATGATATGGTCCCATTCGTACATCTTATTTCCACATCTTCATTTAAAACGGAGGCAACTTTTCTTTTATCGGAACTGCCTTCTACAATGATCACTTTATCGAATTCGCCCCACTCCATGTCATCACTCCATCTCACGAATTATGTGCGCAACTCACCCACTGTACAAATGAAAAAGAGAGCAGGCCTTTTCAGTCCCCCCTCTCCTTTCTTTTTTAACCGTTGATTAAACTCTCATACTCTTCAGCGCTCATCAAGTTTTCAATATCACTGCTATTAGACGGTTCAAGCACGACCATCCATGCCTTTTCATAAGGGGACTCATTTACATATTCAGGGTTGTCACTTAAATCTTCGTTCACTTCAACAACCTTGCCACTGATAGGTGCATAAAGCTCAGAAACGGTCTTAACGGATTCAACGCTTCCAAATGGTTCGTTCGCTTTCAATTCATCGCCGATTTCCGGAAGCTCAACGAATACGATGTCCCCTAGCTCGGACTGTGCGAATGCCGTAATTCCAATGCGCACTGTTCCATCTTCCGTTTTGACCCATTCATGTTCTTTAGTGTAACGAAGTTCTTTTGGTGTTGTTGTCATAATTAACCCTCCATATGTACATCTTATTTTATCTATTCCATTATAAGGTAGATTGTTTGTTTAAGTAAGGAATTAACCAAATATTTTGTGAAATTTCAGTTCCATACCTGTTCGAATTGCTCTTCTTTGAATCCTACCGTCACTTTGGTGCCATCCGTAACAATCGGCCTTTTCAGAAGCATTCCATCTGTGGACAATATATCAAGCATCTCTGCTTCAGAAGCTTCTTTCAGCTTATCCTTTAAGCCCAGCTCCCGATATTTTTGACCGCTAGTATTGAAAAACTTCTTCAACTCCAAATTGCTGTTTTTATATAGTTGTTCTATTTCAGTTCGCGAAGGGGGATTATCCGCTATATGGATCGCTTCATATTGCAGTTCATGATTATCCAGCCACTTCTTCGCATTACGGCATGTACCGCATTTTGGGTACCAATATAATGTTAAGCCCATCATTTCACCACCTATCAATAGAATACCCGTTTTTACCACGCAATACAACGAAATGTCTTTTGAATTTCCAATGCGATTTCATCAAAGGAAATAAAGGGAATGCCTTTACGGGCATTCCCTTTACGGATTCTGACTCATTGCTTAAAGAGCATATTTTTCCGTTTCGATTACTTTGACGGATGCTTCGCGTTTTTTCGCAATGACATTGATTGGAGTGTGTCTTGTCAGCTTACGGAGCGACGAAAGCATGATGCGAAGAGTATCGCCTGTTTCCACTGCAATTAACGTTTCCTTTGCATGCTGTTCTATTTCATTGAAAGCTTCCTGAACGAAGATTTCAGTGTAAAGCACTTTTTGTTTGTTCTTCTCAAGACCTGTAGCTGCAATTGCTTTTTCCGTACGCAATACCACGGATTCAGCTGCATAGGCAAGGGATGCGATATCAGCAATGTTGGAGAGGATTTCTTGTTCTTGATCAAGATTTTTTCCGTATTTCTGTGCCGCAAGCCCAGCAGCCAGAATACCGATTTTCTTAGCGTTCCTAACAAGCATTTTTTCTTGTGCCAGTGGCTCATCGCCAGGTTCTTCCGGCATCATCATCATTAATTCCTCTTGCAACCCCTGAGCTTTTTGAAGTAGCGGCAATTCTCCTTTAAGTGCTTTCTTCAGGAATGTTCCCGGGACAAGCAATCTATTGATTTCATTTGTACCTTCAAAGATTCGGTTAATACGGGAATCGCGATATGCTTTTTCAATTTCATACTCCTGCATGAAACCATAACCGCCATGAAGCTGTACGCCTTCGTCCGTAACGTAATCCAATACTTCGGAAGCAAAGAATTTATTCAATGAACATTCGATGGCATACTCAGCGATTGCAGCCGCCATTGATTTCCCATCTTTCACTTGCTCATCCGTCAATTTGCTTTGTCTTTGATCATAAAGGCCAACCGTACGATATACAGAACTTTCTGCTGCATAAATTTTAGCTGCCATTGTTGCAAGTTTTTCTTTCGTCAAGTTAAAATCGGAAATTTTCGTTTTGAACTGTTGACGTTGATTCGTATAAGCAGCTGTAATCTCAAGGGCACGTTTGGATCCGCCGACAGCACCGACGCCTAATTTATAGCGCCCGATATTCAGGATATTGAAAGCGATGATATGACCTTTTCCGGCTACACCCAAAAGGTTTTCTACTGGTACATGAACATCTTCGAGGATTAAAGTACGTGTAGATGAGCTTTTGATCCCCATTTTCTTTTCTTCAGCCCCAGTTGATACGCCTTTATAATCACGCTCAACAATGAAAGCGGAGAATTGTTCGCCGTCGATTTTGGCGTATACACAGAAGACATCTGCAAAACCTGCATTTGTAATCCATTGTTTTTCACCATTTAAAATATAGTGTGTTCCTTCAGCATTCAATTTCGCTGTCGTTTTTGCTCCCAAGGCATCTGAACCTGAGCTTGGTTCCGTTAAGGCATACGCAGCAATCTTCTCACCCGTTGCTAGTAAAGGAAGGTATTTTTTCTTTTGGTCTTCATTCCCGAATAATACGATTGGCAAAGAGCCGATACCTACATGTGCACCATGCGTAATTCCGAAACCGCCTGCAAGTGCCATTTTTTCCGTAATCAATGCCGAACTGATTTTATCGAGACCCAATCCGCTGTATTCCTCAGGAACATCAGCACCAAGTAAACCGATTTCACCTGCATGCTTCAGTAATTTGACGGAACGGTCAAACTCATGGTTTTCTAAATGTTCAACCTGCGGCAGAATTTCATTCACTACGAATTCCTCGGAAGTTTTGGCAATCATTTTATGCTCATCAGAATAATCTTCCGGTGTAAACACTTGATCATACGTAATATCTTCTATTAAGAAGGCCCCGCCTTTAATGAGGTTATCTGTAGTTTGATTGGACATGTTATTTCCTCCTATGTGTTTAAGATAGTAAACCCGCCGGAAGCATGACAGCTTCCGGAAGGGGTCGGATTACGCCATTAATTCAAACACTCCGGCAGCACCCATCCCGCCGCCGATACACATTGTCACGACTCCGAACTGTTGGTTTCTGCGCTTCATTTCATGAAGCAGGCTTAATGTCAATTTTGCTCCCGAACATCCTAGCGGATGGCCTAGGGCGATGGCTCCGCCATTTACATTGACAATCTCTTCATTCAATCCGAGCTCACGAATGATTTGAATGGATTGGGAAGCAAAGGCTTCATTCAATTCAAATAAACCAATATCCGATAATTCAAGACCCGCTAGCTTCAATGCTTTAGGTATGGCTGCAATCGGTCCGATGCCCATAATTTCAGGCGGTACTCCTGCTACAGCAAAGGAACGGAACTTACCCATCGGTTTCATCCCCAAGGAAGAAGCCTTTTCCCCGTCCATGACCATGACCGCGGCTGCACCATCACTCGTCTGTGATGAATTCCCTGCTGTTACGGATCCTGTAACGGAGAATGCAGGTCTTAGTTTTTTCAGCACTTCAGCAGTCGTTCCTGGACGAACGCCCTCATCTTGTGAAAAAGTAAATGATTTTTCCTTTAACTTAAGATCTGGCCCCACTGAACGAAGGGTAACGTCAACCGGTACGATTTCATCGGAAAACTTTCCTTCTGCAATGGCCTTAGCGGCCTTCTGATGACTTCTAACAGAAAATGCATCTTGATCGTCACGGGAAATGCCGTATTTCTTGGCAACGGCTTCAGCAGTGTGACCCATCCCCATATAATATTCCGGTGCCGTTTCCGCTAGTCTCGCGTTCGGACGTGTTACATGGCCCATCATTGGCAAAAGGCTCATGGATTCCGCTCCGCCTGCAATGACTGTATCACTTTGGCCGAGCATGATCCTTTCCGCTCCATATGCGATACTTTGCAGCCCGCTTGAACAGTAACGATTAATCGTTATGGCCGGTACTGTATAAGGCAATCCCGCCAATGCTCCAATGTTACGCGCCATGTTCAAGCCTTGTTCCGCTTCAGGCATTGCACAACCGATAATCAGGTCATCTATCGTTCCTTCATAATTCCCTGCACGCTTTAACGTTTCCTTTACGACAAGAGCCCCTAAATCATCAGGGCGTACACTAGCAAGAGAACCTTTTTTCGCTCTTCCTACCGGAGTCCTTGCTCCAGCTACTATTACCGCTTCTTTCATGAGGATCCCCCTTACTCATTTTTAAGCTATCGATCTATTGATCTCGTTTTGGCCATATCTTCATCTATTCATCAATTACGGAGTGGTTTACCTTTAACGAGCATGTGCTGCATCCTTGCCTGGGATTTCGGAGTCGAAATCAGTTTTAGGAATGCCTGTTTTTCCAGGTTCAAGATATACTGTTCATCTACTTCCGTGCCGAATGGGAGTTTCCCCCCTGCCAGGACGTATGCCAGCTCTTTGGCTATGACAAGGTCATGTTCAGATAAGAATCCTGAAAGGCGCATGGATTCCGCCCCTAATAGCAGTGCGGCATATCCAGTTTCACCTACGACAGGGATCTTTGTGCGGGCTGGAGCGGTATAGCCTTGTTCATGCATGGAAAGTACCGCCTGTTTCGCATCATATAGCTGATGATCTGCATTCACGCTTATTCCATCAGCTGAATCAAGGAAATTATTCCCTCTCGCTTCCTCGGCGGAGGTCGAAACTTTTGCCATGGCGACCGTTTCAAATACTTGGTTGGCCACTTTCTGTAAGTCGAAGTCAACGCCCTTCGGCATATTCCTCAACGTCTTCACATAAAGTTCTTTAGTCCCGCCGCCGCCTGGGATCAGGCCGACACCAGGTTCCACCAGTCCCATATACGTTTCAGTCGTTGCCTGGATGCGCGCTGCCGGAAGGGACACTTCAGCACCCCCGCCAAGTGTCATATTAAACGGGGCAACCACTACAGGAACTGCACTGTACTTAATTTTAAGCATCGCCTGTTGGAATTGGCTGATGACCATATCGAGTTCAAAAATATTGTCATCCTGCGCTTCCATCAGCATCATTGCAATATTAGCGCCGACACAGAAATTTTTTCCTTGGTTTCCGATGACCAGGCCTTTAAAATTCGTTTCCGCTTCGTCAACCGCGGCATTGATCATTTGTATGATATCCAGACCGATTGCATTATTCGGCGAAGTGAATTCAAGCAGAGCCACTCCATCGCCGATATCGATCAAGCTTGCGCCATTGTTTTTCTTGATTACGCCTTTTTGCTTCTTGATCGCTTTAAGATTGATCACTTTAGGATTTTCGACAAGCTCTTTATATTCACCATTATCATAATAGTGAACTATGCCATTTTCTTCTTTATAGAATGACGTGATGCCTTTAGCGAGCATATCCTTAACCCATTGCGGAACGGTGATGCCTTCCGCTTCCATTCGGGCTGCCGATTTTTCTACACCTATCGCATCCCAGGTTTCAAATGGGCCTGTGGACCATCCAAATCCCCATTTCATCGCTTGATCGATCGCCACGATGTCATCCGCGATATCCCCAAGCAGCTGGGCAGAATACACAAGCGCCGGATTCAGGACATTCCATAGCAATTGGCCGGCACGGTCTTCACTATAAACAAGCGCTTTCATTTTATTATCCAAGCCCTTGGCCTGTTTAGCCATTTCGATGGAAGGCGTTTTTAATCTTTTTCGTGCAGCATATTCAAGGGTTTCGGGATTCAGTTCAAGGATTTCCTTGCCTTTTTTCAAGAAGAATCCTTGTCCTGACTTGCTTCCAAGCCACCCATTCTTAAGCATTTCATTCATGAAATCAGGTATCTTGAAAACTTCTTTTTCTTCTCCGTCCACCTGGTCATAAACGTTTCTGGCAACATGTGCAAAGGTATCCAATCCAACGACATCAAGTGTCCGGAAAGTGGCGCTAGTTGCCCTTCCAATCAACGGACCTGTAACCGAATCGACCTCACCGACACTGTATCCGCCTTTTTGCATTTCCCGCAAAGTGACCAATAAACCATAAGTTCCAATGCGGTTTGCGATGAAGTTGGGGGTATCCTTGGCTTCGACAACACCTTTTCCAAGAACATCTTTGCCAAATCGTTTCATATATTCGAGCACTTCTGGAGAAGTTGCCTTAGTAGGGATGATTTCCAACAATTTAAGATAACGCGGCGGATTGAAGAAGTGAGTTCCCAGGAAGTGCTTTTGAAAGTCCTCCGAACGTCCTTCTGCCATCGCTTCGATTGAAATTCCGGATGTATTCGATGAAACGATGCTTCCTGGTTTACGATGCTGATCAACCTGGGCGAATACGCTTTGCTTAACCTCAAGCTTTTCAACGACCACTTCGATGATCCAATCGACATCCTTTAAACGACTTATATCATCTTCCAGGTTTCCAGCCTCGATCAACGCGATGTTTCCCTTAGCCGAAAGCGGAGCTGGTTTCTGTTTTAAAAGTTTCGTAATCGCCGTTTGGCTGATGCGGTTACGCACTTGTTTATTATCTAATGTCAGTCCCTTTTTCTTTTCATCCTCAGTGAGTTCACGAGGTACAATATCCAATAATAAAGTCGGAATGCCGATGTTAGCAAGGTGTGCAGCAATCCCTGATCCCATAACTCCTGACCCTAGAACAGCAGCCTTTCGTATTTGTCGAACCAAGTTTATATCCCCCTTACACAATTTATTGAATGAATGCTCATTCATTTTTAATTCAAAAAAATTTTGAATATTTTTTCTTATTACTAATATAGAATATATTTGGAAATTCCGCAATGATTAAACAGGAAAAAATATATTTTTTTCTCCGCATTCTTTCGGTTATTTCTCCTCCGTTCAGTAAAAAATAACCGGGCAGGAGGTGACTTATATAATGAAGCGTAAAGATAATCCTTCTAAAGCAGCCGTGAGCGCAGCAAGTGTTAAAGGCAATGCCGGCCCTGGCGCTGAACGTCAACATGGAATCAATAAAGTGAACAGCCAGAACAATCAGTTCAAAAGATAATCCTTCTTGATTTGAGCAGCCGTCCCTTTTCCGGGGCGGCTCTCGCTTCCTATTTCTTGAATAGGCCTTTTAAAACGAAAGCAATATTGGCTGGCCTCTCCGCAAGGCGGCGCATGAAATATCCATACCAATCCGTACCATAAGGTACATACACCCTTACCTTATATCCCTCTTTAGCAAGTTCAAGCTGCTTTTCAGTGCGGATGCCATATAACATTTGAAATTCAAATGAATCCCGGGGTATTCCCTGATCTTTGACTAGGTCCCTCGTATAATCAATGATACCATCATCATGTGTGGCAACGGCTGTGTAATTTCCATTTTGCATATGCTTCTTGATGATTTTCTTGAAATTCTCATCCACATCTTTTTTTTCAGGAAAAGCCACGTCCCTTGGTTCTTTATAAGCCCCTTTAACAAGCCTTAAATTCGGATGGTATTCATCCAGCTCTTCAATATCCCTCTCAGTACGATACAGATAAGCTTGAATGACAGTCCCCAATTCATTATATTCAGACTTCAAGGTTTTGAATACATCCAAAGTCGGCTGACAGCGCGGAAAATCTTCCATATCAAGCGTCACGAAAACTCGATGGGCTTTAGCTTCATCCAAGATTCTCCGCATGTTATTCATTACGACTTGTTCGGACACATCCAAGCCCATCGAGGTCAGCTTCAGGGATAACTGTGAGTCCAGTTCATTTGTGCCAATCATCCGGATGGCTTCGATGCACTCTTTTGCCATCTTCCCTGCTTCTTGTTCATCTTCAATGAATTCACCCAAATAATCAATGGTGACAGCAAGCCCCTTCCGGTTAAGTTCAGCAATCACATCACATGCCATATCCAAGGATTCTCCTGCCACGAAGCGAGATGCACCAAACCGCAGCCCGTATTTTTTCGCTGCCTGTGTCATAGCTTTATTCTTTGATAAAAAAAGGAATATATTTTTCAAAATCCTTTCCATCTGCATTCCCCTCCAAATCATTTTGGAAAATAGATGCACAAGATTATTTTACCATTTAATTCATTTTTCAGATATTTAGAATCAAGAATAAAAAATTTCATGAAGGGAAAATTAAGCCCGATTAAAGAACACATGAGGAGGTAGAATGATGGAACAGCAAAATTCGTTTAATAGCCAACAGCAGTCGACCGGCTTTATGAAACAGCCGCCGGAGATGGTTTCGGTGAAAGATAGCTTATACTTAACCGATATGCTTGCATGGAATCTGAATGCGGTTAAAAAAGCACATTTTTTTGCCACACAATGTAAGGACCCGCAAATCATTGATGCGTTAAATCGGTGCGGACTCATGCATCAACGCCATTACGATACCATTTTGAAACATTTGAACCCGGACCAAAATCAGAGTCAACAACAATATCAATAAAGGAGGGTTCTTGATGCCCAATGAAAACAAAGTCCAAAACCCTGAATCTCCCGTGGCAAAAACACCGCAAATGAATGACAGGGATTTTATAAATGATATGCTCACAACTGAAAAGTACTTTTGTAACTCCCTTTCCGTTGCCCTGCATGAAATGAGCAATCAAGCATTATTCCAAGACATTTTCTCCATTTCCAAAGAAAATCAGGAGATGCAGCGTGAACTCTATAACCTTATGTTCGAAAAAGGCTGGTATAGTTTAGAAAAGGCGCAAGCTTCCTCTTTAAGCCAATCGCATCAACAATTTTCCGGTTATAAAAATCAATTTCCATCTGGAACGAATATTCAATAAACAAACATTCAGGGGGGTGGATTCTGCTCCTTTTGTTTTTTTCTACAAATAAAGCCGGCCCATCGGGGGCCGGCTTTATTATTAGATATCCGTAGAAAACATATACTTCTTATAGTGATACCGAATGCTGAATATTAAGCCCATCGCCATCATGTTCCCCATGAGCGAGCTTCCTCCATAACTGACAAATGGAAGCGGAATCCCCGTAATCGGCAAAAGGCCTACAGTCATGCCGATATTTTGAAAAACGTGGAACGTCAACATGCTTATAACGCCAACACAGATATATGTATAGAAGTTATTTTTCGTGTCCATTCCCGTTTTTGTTATGTGGTAAATCAATAGGAAAAACAAGGAAATGATGATACTTGATCCGATGAAGCCGAATTCTTCACCGATGATGCTAAAAATGAAATCCGAATGACTCTCAGGCAAATACACTTCCCTCGAACCGATTCCCTTGCCCGTTGTCTGACCGGAGCCAATGGCCAGTAAGGATCTTGTTAGGTGATACCCTTCGGAGCTGGCATAATTATATGGATCCAGCCAAGAATAGATACGTCCGAATTGATAGGTTTTTACCCCTAAGTATTTTACCAGGATCTCCGGCTTCCAAATAACAAAGTAAAGGACCGTTGAAGCGACGACAATTCCTCCCGAAACGATTGGCAGCAGGATCTTCCATGATATCCCTGATATGAAAATCATTCCGAGCATGATTGACATGATGACAAGCGAGGTGCCCAAATCCGGCTGTTGCATGATTAACATTAAGGGCGCACCGGTCACAAGACCGATTTTAATAAGCAGCCAAATATCCGTTTGAATCGTTTTCAGCGTGTTTTTTAGATGATGGTTCGATATGACATTGGCTAGAGCCAAAATCAGGAAAACCTTCATGAACTCCGATGGCTGAATCGAACCGATTCCCGGAATGATGAACCAACTTTTCGCACCATTCCGGACAGGAACGATGCTTTCCGGCATAATGATCAGCAAAAATAGCAAAAACAATCCGAATCCATAGGCGTACCAAGAGATTTTTTTCAGTTGGTCCGAATCCAGTGTAATGAACCCTAATACGATTCCAATCCCCACTATATACCAAAAAATTTGTTTAATTAAGAAGTTTTCAGCGTACTGTCCAGTCGTTTGGGCACTATAGATTGCCAGGCAGCTTCCAACGCATAATAACAGCAATATTGTGACCAAAGAAAAATCTATTCGAGATGAAAATTTATTTTGTTCTTCCATACTTAACTCTCCCTTAAAAAGGCTCCTGCGATACATCTATAAATACACTTATTCATTATACTTTAAACAAATAAAATCACAACTATATAGAAGAATAGTTTACAGGCTTCATGGAGTTATTTCCATGAAGCCTGCACGCATGGGAGCTATGCGTGTGATTCCTTTGATTTTCTCCGTTTCAGCAATAGGCTGACCAATCCATTGCCTGGGGAGAAGAGAAAGGCCAATCCGAATAATATGGCGGCCGACCCCACCATGCAACCTGATATCGAGGCATCCAAAATGGTGGCTGAATAGTAGCCGATGACGGAACTTAGCACCCCGACCCCGATACTGACCAATATCATGCGGCTTAAACGGTCTGACAGCAGATAGGCCGTTGCCGCAGGTATGATGAGCATTCCAACTACTAAAATGGAACCTACACTATCAAAAGAAGCAACAGTTGTCAGTGAAATGAGGCTCATCAATAAGTAATGAAAGAACAGTACAGGAATTCCCATCGCGGCAGCAAGTGCCGGATCAAATGAAACGAGTTTAAACTGTTTGAAGAAAAGGAAAATCAGTATGAGGTTCAGGATAAAACAACTGCCGACTATCCAAACAGCTTTTGGTCCAGCCTCGATTCCCCCGATTGTCATCGTGTTCCACGGAGTATAGGCTATTTCTCCATAAAGGACATGTTCCAGGTCAAAATCTATTTGTTGCGTGTACAAGCTCACAAGTACGATCCCCGTAGCAAAAAGGGAAGTGAATACAATCCCGATAGCAGCGTCGGATTGAACGCCCGACGATTGGAAAAGCTGAATCAAGAACACGGTAAGCAAGCCGAGCGCAGCAGCCCCGATCAGCATTGGAACCGAATCACGGGTTCCGGTTATTAAAAATGCCAATACGATTCCCGGCAAAACGGAATGACTGATTGCATCCCCAATCAACGTCATTTTCCTGACTATCAAAAAACACCCTAATACACTGCAAGAACCCGCCACTAATGCTCCGACTAAGATAATCCAAAAATCATTCATGATGAGTGGCTCCCTTTCCTTCTATCCTGTTCGAGAGAATATTTCTTTTTTGTCGAAACCCTTCTCCATATAGATGAAAGCACTCCGCGTTTAGGTGCAAAAAGCATGGAAAAGAAAAACCATACCGTCGCGGATAAGACAATTAACGGTCCTGTCGGCAAATCATTGACAGATGTACTGATCAACGTTCCAGACACACCGCTCAACATTCCGAATATACCAGACAGGATGACCATGATATGCAGGCGCTCCGTCCAATATCTTGCGGATACCGCAGGTGTTATCAGTAAAGATGCCATCAATACGACGCCTACAGCCTGGATACCGATCACTACAGCCGCCACGATCAGCATCATGATGAAATAATCCAGAAAAACCACCGGCAATCCCAGCCCCTTAGCAAACCCGGGATCAAAGGACAGTAATTTGAATTCTTTAAAAAATACGGTACAAGTGAAAATGAGAATGAAGGAAACCGTCATCATCATATATACATCGGACATGACCATTGACGCCGTCTGTCCGAATAAAAAGGTATCCAATCCACTCTGGTTTCCATACTCGCTCTGCTGGATTTGCGTAAGCATCACAATTCCGAAACCAAAGAAAGAAGATAAGACGATTCCCAAGGCCGCATCCTGCTTGATCTTACTGTATCTCGTAAGCACACTGATCAAGAAGACTGCGACTAAGCCAGCCAGGGCGGCACCTATCAAAAAGTAAGAAGTGGATTTCACTCCAGTTAACATGAAGGCGACACAGATACCGGGTAATGCTGCATGTGCGAGCGTGTCACCAAGCAAAGACTGCTTTCTGAGGTAGGCAAAGCTGCCGATGACCCCGCTGCTTAATCCGAGGAGCATCGTGCCAAGCAATATCCACCTTGTATTTGGATCGTTGATAATGTCCATTATATTCATCGTGTACACCTCATTTTAATAAAAGGCCGGACTTTGTGTCTGATAGTATCGCTAGGCGGCCTCCATATGTTGCCTGTAGGTATTCGGGAATGAACACTTTTTCTGTCGGACCTATTTTCATCACCTTCTTATTCAATAACATCGTCCAGTCGAAATATTCCTTCACGGTGGATAGGTCATGGTGCACAACAAGAACGGTTTTGCCTTTTTCCTTCAATTCCATCAGCAATTGTATGATCGCTTTCTCTGTTGCGGCATCCACCCCTACGAACGGTTCATCCATAAAATAAATATCCGCTTCCTGTGCCAATGCCCGGGCCAGGAATATCCGTTGCTGCTGTCCGCCTGATAGCTGGCTGATCTGGCGGTTTGCGTATTCTGCCATCCCCACCTTCTCCAGGCACTCCATCCCCTTCTGCCTTTCGGACTTCCCCGGTCGCCTCAGCCATCCGAGATGACCATATCTGCCCATCATCACGACATCAAGTGCGTTGGTCGGAAAATCCCAATCCACTGACTCCCGCTGTGGTACATAGCCGATACTCTTCCTCATCGATTTATAAGTAGAGCCCTTGATCGTGATGTGCCCCGATATTTTCGGGATCAATTCGAGTATCCCCTTTATCAAAGTGGACTTCCCTGCTCCATTGGGGCCTATGATTCCGATTAAATTCCCCTCCGGCACCTCAAATGAGACATCTTCGACAACCGGCTTCTTATGATAAGCAATCGTTAAATTCTCGACCTTCAAAGCTGCTTGATTCATAGTTTCTCCCCCCTATTTCAAAGCACGGACGATGGTGTCCGTGTTATGACGGACCATTCCGATATACGTTCCTTCTTCCGTCCCTCTTTCACCCATGGCATCCGAGAACAATTCACCGCCGATTTCCACTTTGTGGCCCTGCTTACCTGCTCCTTGAATGACAGCCTCGATAGCCTTCCTCGGTACGCTTGACTCTATGAAAATCGCTTTTATTTTGTTCTCCACAAGATAGTTCCGCATATCCGTCACATCTTTCGATCCATATTCCGATAATGTATTGATCCCTTGGAGCCCTCTTACGTCCAGGCCATATGACTGCCCGTAGTACCCAAAAGCATCATGTGCCGTAACGAGCACCCGTTGGTCTTCTGGCACTTTATTGATTTCCTCATGGACATATTTATCAAGTTCCTCCAATTGCAGAACGTACTCCTCATAATTTTCACGATACTCCGCTTCATGGTCCGGGTCCTTGGCAATCAATTCTTTCTTAACTGCCTCCGCCGCAACGATCCAAAGCTTTACATCAAACCATACGTGGGGATCATGCTCCTTTGCACCCACTTTGCGAAGTTGGTTCTCCTTGAAGTCTTCCGTTACGGCAATCGTCGGTTTATCCTTGCTCATCATTTCAAATATATCCGTCATTTTCCCCTCAAGATGCAATCCGTTATAAAAAATCATATCAGCCGAATCCAATGTCTTCACATCACCCTGCGTCGCTTTATATAGATGGGGGTCGACTCCCGGTCCCATTAAACTTGTGACCTCGACATGTTTACCGCCGATATTCTCAACCAAATCCCCAATCATTCCCGTTGTTGTAACGACATCCAGCTTGCCATTGCCATTATCGCTTTCGGCCGTATCATTGCCGCACCCCGTTAAAACCAGCAATGCAGCAATCACGCCTCCAATAGATTTAAGAAAACCCATCCATATTCCCTCCCTTTTTCATCTCTCTAAAATAGTTTGCCATGTGCAAAATTAAGTGTAAATTTTTTTCATTGTCGCAAACGCTAAAAAGTTTCCTCTACACAACTTATTTTATACTATACACAAATATACAAAAAAAGTGCAACTTTTTTTAAACATTTCAAAAAGGCGAATGACTTTTACAGACAGCAAAAACTGTCAGGAACCTCCACTAGGCAGCTTCCTGACAGTCAGTCATTCCGTATGATGAAATTATATTTATATTGTGGAGTTTTACTGGTGAACATAACTAGGGGAGCTATTTCTGAACAACGTGAAATTCACGTGTAAACGCGGTTTCCACGCGTAAAGCCGCGAACTTCTTGACGGGCATTGCCACTCATTTCTCCTGTTTCAAGGAAATGGCCAAGTACGCAAATCCCAATTCGATTCCGCAAAGCAAAAACAGGGTGATTAAAGTTTGGAACATCATGTTTTCCTCCTCCTCTAAGACTTAGACCAATCTTAAAGGATGAAACCAATACCATAACAAGACCCTATTTGCAGAAATCTTCAGCAGTCCCCACTGTTCCCTTGCCCTGAAATGGGTTTCATACTGTACAATATAAAAAAAGAAAAACGGTGATACCATGACAAATATTAAAGAAATAGCTCAATGTGCTGGTGTATCTGTCTCAACAGTGTCTCGTGTATTGAATGATCATCCTTATGTAAGCCCCGATAAAAGAAAGAGCGTCCTAGAAGCGATCAATCGCTTGAATTATACGAGAAACATCAACGCCATCCATCTTTCAAAAGGGAAAACCAACCTTATCGGCGTCATCATCCCCTTCAACAATCACCCATATTACGGGGCAATCGTTAACGGAATCACAAAACAGGCAAATGCAATTGGCTGTCATATCGTCATCTTTCAAACAAATTATGACAGGGAGAAAGAGATCCAGGCTTTTAATATGCTGCAAATGAAGCAGCTCGATGGCATTATCGTTTGTTCAAGGATTTCGGAAATGAAAATCCTCTTGGATTATCAAAAATACGGACCGATTATTTTATGTGAAGATACCGCCCAGGCTGAATTCTCATCCATCAGCATTGATCATTATGCAGCTTTCTCCTGTGCCCTTGAGTACGTGATTGCTAAAGGATATAAGAAAATCGGATACAGCCTCGGCCGTAAAAAGAGCAGGAACAGTTCCCATCGTACAAAGGCCTTTAACGATATCATGAGTAAACATCAACTGATAAACAATAAAGAATGGCTGTTTGAAGGCAGTTATCACATTAAGGACGGTGAACAATTGTTTCAGGAATGGAATTCGATGATGGATAAACCTGAAGCCATCATCATCACGAATGATGACACGGCGGCAGGCTTCATTCTTACCGCTAAGAAATTGGGTATAAGGGTACCGGAAGATGTGGCCATTCTCGGCTTCAATAATGATAGCCTTGGCGAAATGCTCGACATCACGACCATTTCCTTACCGCTGGAATGGATCGGGAAAATGGCAGTGGATCTCTTTGAGAATCCTGAAGAGGTCAAACATGTAAAACTGGACTATGCCCTAATAAAAAGGAAAACCGTTTAGTTATCAGGATGTGCTATTTTTTAGTGCATCGTCACTTGATTCTTCCTTACTGCCATCATTCATTAACTAGGAAAAAATAACCACATGAAATAATCATTGCGATATCCCAGAAGTTATTTTATAATTTTGATATAGTAAAGTTTACTCAATTACTAGCAATCTATTCGCGATTGCATGAATTTCATGAGTACAGTCGTACGACGTCACCTACAAGCTGACGCCAACGATTTTAGAAAATTGAATACTTCCTCATTTACCGATGAGTTAGAGGCTGCAGCTTATAAAAGTAAAACGGACGAGATTCTGGAAAATTAAAGACTCCGTTTGAAAGGATAAGTTGCCGAAGTTAGGGTATATTCCATGTATATTCTCGCTGGCGGTGTTACCGAACAGGAACACCACTGTCACGTTTTTTCAAAAAAGCGTGGGGAGCTATCTTCGGAAGGATAAACGGGTTTATTATAAACAGCCGTCGATCTTTTTCGACTGCTGTTTTTTTATTTTTCGTTCCCTTCCAATAAAAAGGAGTGTAACATCAATTGTCAAATTCACAATCACCATCAAGCCCTACTGAACTGAAAAGGAGCCTGAAAGCGCGTCATTTAATGATGATTTCATTAGGTGGAACAATTGGAACAGGTTTATTTTTAGCAAGTGGCGGTGCCATTCATTCAGCCGGTCCCGGCGGTGCCTTGGTGGCATACGCGGTCATCGGCATCATGGTTTATTACTTAATGACAAGTCTTGCAGAAATGGCGGCGTTCATGCCAGTGGCCGGTTCGTTCCGTGTCTATGCATCCAAATTCGTCGATCCGTCCTTCGGTTTTGCGATTGGTTGGAACTACTGGTATAACTGGGCAATCACCATTGCCGCCGAATTGGCAGCCGTTGTCTTAATTATGAAGTTCTGGTTCCCGGATAGCCCTTCATTTATCTGGAGTGCCATTGCGTTAATCATTATGTTTCTTATCAATTACATGTCCGTTAAAGGTTTCGGTGAAACAGAATTCTGGTTTGCCATGATCAAGGTCGTGACAGTCGTCATTTTCTTGATTACGGGTGTTCTGATCATTCTTGGAATCATGGGTGGGAAAGACCCAATCGGTTTTTCCAATTTCACAATGGGCGAAGGTCCCTTTAACGGAGGGTTCTTCACGATTCTAGGTGTATTCATGGCTGCCGGCTTTTCATTCCAAGGTACGGAATTGCTTGGAGTGACTGCTGGTGAAAGTGAGGATCCAGAAAAAAATATCCCAAAAGCGATCAGATCCGTTTTCTGGCGTATCATCTTATTCTATATCTTAGCCATTTTTGTAATTGGCATGATCATTCCGTTTACGGATTCACGTTTACTGAGTGAAGATGTTGCCGTAAGTCCATTCACGCTTGTATTTGAACGGGCCGGCCTTGCATTTGCTGCATCGATCATGAACGCGATCATTTTATCATCCGTACTCTCTGCCGGTAACTCTGGCATGTACGCTTCAACCCGTATGTTATGGGACTTGGCACGTGATGGGAAAGCACCGAAATTCCTAGGTAAGTTAGATAAAAGAGGAGTGCCCGTGAATGCACTTATCGTGACTTCCTTAGTTGGCTGTGTTGCATTCTTAGCTTCATTTTTCGGGGACGGCGTCGTTTATATCTGGTTATTGAATGCTTCAGGCATGGCGGGATTCGTCACCTGGGTAGGGATTGCGATTGCCCATTATCGCTTCCGCAAAGCTTATGCAGCTCAAGGCCTTGATATGAATGCTTTACCATTCCGGGCAAAAGGCTTCCCATTCGGACCTATATTCGCGCTTGTCCTTTGTATTATCATTATCATCGGACAAGGCTATCAGGCTTTCAGCAGCGATGGAATCGACTGGAATTCAATGTTCGTTTCCTACATTGGCTTGATTCTATTTTTCGTCCTATGGTTCGGCTATAAAATTAAGCATAAAACGAAAATCATTCCGCTTGAGGAATGTGATCTTAAAACAAAATAATACGCAAAGGACCTGTTCTTCCCTAACCGGAGAAGGACAGGTCCTTTTTTCATTTCAAATGATAAACACGGCATTCATATGGTTGCAGGGGTTTGCTGGAGATTCCTTCTTCCTCCTGACCATAATTGCCGATCAGCTTTGTGGCAGAATATGCATGCAGCTCTTCAGGCAAAGTATATGCGGCCTGCTCTTCTTTAAAGTTGCATAGCACCAATAACTTCTCTTCCTCAAACGATCTCATGTACGCAAATATTCGTTCATCATCCGGCAACAGCAGTTCAAAACGGCCATAAACGACGATATCATGTTCCTTGCGCAGTTGGATAAGCTTTTTATAAAAATGAAAAATGGAATTCGGATCATTATAAGCCTTTTCTGCATTAATCTCGGGAAAATTGGGATTAACCTTAATCCAAGGGGTCCCGTTCGTGAATCCTGCGTTCCGGGAGTCATTCCACTGAATCGGTGTCCTCGCATTATCCCGGCTGCGGGCGTGGATGGCGGACATCATCCGCTCTTTTGACCAGCCATGTGAATGGACGAGTTCGTCATATGAATTCAATGTTTCGATATCCCTGTATTCATCGATGCTTTCAAATGCAACATTGGTCATGCCCAGCTCTTCCCCTTGATATATATAAGGTGTACCTTGCAGCATATGAAGACAAGCGGCAAGCATCTTTGCGCTTTCAATACGATACTTTCCATCATTACCAAACCTCGAGACAACCCGGGGCTGATCATGGTTGTTCCAGTATAAACTGTTCCAGCCATCCCTCTCCAAACCAGTCTGCCACTTGGAGAGGATTCGCTTTAAATCGGTTAGCTTCCATTTATCGTTACTCCATTTCCCTTCTGGTCCCCTCCCCAAATCCATATGTTCGAATTGAAAGACCATATGTAGCTCACCACGATCTTTACCAGTGAACAATTGCGCTTCCTCCGGTGTGACGCCTGGCATCTCCCCAACCGTAATCACGTCATGTCCAGAAAGTGCCCGTTGATTGATTTCCTGCAGAAACTCATGTATGCGCGGGCCATTCAGGAAAAAGGGGCTTCCATCACCATACTGCTTTTCATGATGAACGGCTCCATCTGAGTAGCTTTGATCTTTTGAAAGGAAATTGATGACATCCATCCGGAAGCCATCGACACCCTTATCCAGCCACCAAGTCATGATGCTGTAGACTTCTTCACGGAGCTTAGGATTCTCCCAGTTTAAATCCGGTTGTTTCCTGCTGAATAAATGTAAATAATATTCATCGGTTCTTTCATCATATTCCCATGCTGAACCTTTAAAAATCGACTCCCAATTATTTGGCTCTTTTCCATTCCTGCCAGGTTTCCAAATATAATAATCACGTTTCGGATTATCTTTTGAGGATCGGGATTCCTCGAACCATGGATGTTCATCTGAAGAATGATTGACAACGAGGTCCATCATGATCTTCATTCCACGTTCATGAACGGCCTTCAACAACCTATCGAAATCAGCCATGGTCCCGAATTCAGTCATGATTGCTTTATAATCACTGATATCGTACCCATTGTCATCATTGGGAGATTGATAAACTGGGGATAGCCATATCACGTTCACACCCAGCTCTTGTAAATAATCGAGCTTCATCAAAATCCCGTTTATATCACCAATACCATCGCCATCACTATCCATAAAACTCCTTGGATACACTTGATACACAACTGCCTCTTTCCACCATGCTTTGTCCATGCTTTTCCCCCTTTTTAGCCGCATTGACACAATCCTTACACCAATACCCTATTATAAAGGGGGGAACTCCAGAATATTCTACTTTTATTCAGCTATTCCCGTTTGAATCATTTCAATATCCAGATCGACCTCGATTGGAATATCGGGATATGTCTCCTCCCAATGCTTTTGATCAAAATTTCTTGTTTTACTTTTAGCATGATCACCGAGTGCAAGCGGATCTATATGGTTCTCCTGAAACATGGTTACCATCTCATTTAATTTTTTACCAATGACCCGCTCGGCCCTGGCCTCTATTTTATTCAGGTCGACCTCTTTGCCCAAGTCATAGCCTTGGACCTCTAGCAGACTCGCTTTCATTTTCACTTGAATCCTGACCTTAGGGTCTTGATTGGCATTCGAAATATGATAATGGACACGTGACTCCACGTTATTGATATCGGTAAAGTCATTTTCCTTCCATTTAATTTCATAACTCCCCAGCTTAAAATTTTCACTAAGGACCTTATATAAGAAGCCTTCTTCATAAGGTATATATTTACCAATATAACGATCCTTTTTAAACAAGGCGATTCCCCTTACCCGTATTTGATCTCCTGTAGTTTCCAATAAGGGCAAGACCGGATCGATCCCGTTACCATGACACGCATATAAATACCTGTGAAGGTCTACATCAGGCAAATTGGTCCTTACATTCTGTTCGATCAGCTCCTTCACTTGAACCCCTGGAGTTTTAATCAACTTCGGCTCCATTTTAACTACATCCTCCGCTTTGCCATGAACGACCGCTAAATACAAATCCCTTCCCACCATTGGATCACGCCTATATGTATCGACATAATCATTCAATCCCTTACTTGCCAATTCCTCACCATATAGAGTGACTGTCAGTCTCCCGCCGACAATCGGGTATGGTGTTTTTGCATTTTCCTGCTGGCGGGCCGCCTTTATATCATGGGAGTCCGCTTCATATACTTCTTTACCCAGATTTGCTTCCTCTCCAGGCTGGGGAACGCTGACAACGACCGTACCCTTGATTTTCTTGTCTCCGGCATCATCATAACCTACGACTTCAGCAATTAATATATCTTCTAATATTTGCTTTTCCACGCCACAGGCCGCCATCAAAAAGCTCGCTAATGTTAATAAGAGAAGTTTGATTTTCATGATTTATGCCCCCTGACTTTATAGACGATCGACTGCCATATGAATAAGAGAGGAAGATACAAATAAACGATATAAAAACCAATTTGCGAACTGATCGTGTTAAACTTATCGATCCTATAGCGGTTATCCAAAAAAATGCAGAATACCAAGATGATGATCAGGATGAGAACCATCATCTTTTTTTGTCTAAATCCGAATACTCTTTTCGCTGTCCTGCTTGCTGCCCAAACCCCTAGGCAAACATTCGGCAGAACCATGAACAGCCAAACGGAAATCCCTATGTATTCAAACCTTTCAATGAATGGAAGGTCTACAATTTTCCATAACGTCAAAGTTGCCCAGATTACATCTTTCAGCTGATCTTGATGATAGTAGGCTAATGAAACAAGGATGGATACTACATATACCACCATAGTGAACAACGCCCCTAAGTGGGCCCACTTTTGAGATTTTTCACGATTTTTAATGAAAGGATAATAAATGAGGATTAATTCAAAACCAAGGTAATTCAGGGTCATTTTCTTACAGGCCTTCATGATTTCCAAAAAGGAATGATCAAGCAAAGGACCCAAATTTTCAAAGTGGGCGTACTTCAAAGGGAAATAATTCAAAAGGAATAATGGCGATGCGATTATAAGGCCGATTATGCAAAAACCGGTAATGACCCTGAAACCTCCCTCCACAAAGTTATACACGAGAATAAGGATGATGGTTATCAGCATCAGGACATTGACACCAGGGAACATCCAAACCTGAATGACTTCTAAATAAGTCCTGATAAGAATGATGGAAATCATGATAAAGTAGAAGATGAATAAAATATTGAAAGCATTCCCCACCCATTTACCGAACAAATCCTTGTGGATGGCAACCAAATCACGAGTTTGGGGGCCCCTGCCCAAAAGCTTGAAACACATCCAAAGCAGAACATTTATGATCAACCCTGATATCAGGACCGATATCCATGCGTCTTGGCCAGCCTCTTTCGCTATGATCCGTTCAAACCCCAATATCCCTACTCCAATCTGCATGCCGGGCATGAGGAAAAAAACAAAAAATGGAGATATTTGTTTTGTTTCATTTGGTTTGACTTCCATTCCTTCTCACCGCTTTCTACTTCCTTATTCATCGATATCATTACGGGTGTTTCGTTTTTCCGCCTCTTTCCTTATCCTTAGTGGATTTTCCGTCCGCAGAAACTGCGGGCGTTTTTTCTGCTTTGAAAAAGGGAGGCGAATCAGACTATCTTTAAAGTCATGAATTCTTAACGGGTACAGCGGGTCTAAATAAGGACTGCCAAGCGAAGTCAATTTCAATAAATGACTTAAAATGAATGCACTGCATAAAGCTATTCCAAACAGTCCGTATAACTGGGCAGCAATTAGAAAGGGAAAGCGGATAAGGCGAATCGTATTGCTGATTTGGTAAATCGGCACCGTAAATGAAGCCAAGGCAGCCAAAGCGACAAGCATCAACAAGACATTACTGACAAATCCCGCTTCCACAGCGGCTGTACCGATGACTATACCGCCAACAATACCGATGGTGGAGCCAACCTTGGCAGGCAGCCTGACCGCCGCTTCCCTCAGCAATTCGATCGTCCCTTCCAGCACGATCGCTTCCAAGATCGGCGGAAAAGGGATCACTCCCCTGGATGATATTAAGATTGGCAGCAAATCCGTTGGGATCACTTGATAATGATAGGTTAAAACGGCCACATACAAAGGTGATGACAAAACGGAAAACAAAACGGCGAAAAGCCGAATCAAACGGAATGAAGTGCCGAGATTCCAAATTTGAAAATAATCTTCAAATGACGAGAAGAATGAAATGATGGTATTGGGACCAACCAATGCATGAGGAGATCCATCCAGCATGATCCCTATTTTCCCTTCCGATAATACACTGGCCAGATGATCAGGCCGCTCCGTATCAATCAATTGCGGGAACATCGAATTCCGATTATCCGTGATCATCTGGCTTATGAACGAAATATCGACGATTGTATCATATTCTATATCTTCTATTCTCTGTATGACCGTCTTGATGTTCTGTTGATTTACCACCCCATCTATGTAGAGTACCGCTACCCTTGTTTGCGAAATGCTCCCGACCCTAAATTCCTTGGACTGCAATTCAGGAGTGGGCAACCGGTTACGGATCAGATTCAAATTCGAATCAAGCGATTCAACAAACGCCTCCTTGGATCCAACGACCGTATACTCCGACTCAGGTGTGGAAATTTGCCTTTTCACACTGTGAACACACGGAATGAGCAAACACATTTCATCATCTTGCTTGTATTGAATCATGATCGATCCTGCCAAAACCAATCTTTGAATGTCTTTTAAATCAGCCGTCAATTTCATATCTTCCATCGGAATATCGCCTTTTAGTTGCTTAAGGACCTTCTTTGGCTGATTCGACATGACCGCCAATACTTGTTCATGGAGCTGTTGTACACTGACCAGTGAATTGAAGTAGGAGATGATATAGCCATCATCATTCGGGAATTGGAAGGTAAGGAAATCATCAGATGCTTTAAACTTTTTAAGGAGTTCCTGAAAATCTTTGGAAGTAACCTGAAAGGAACCTGAATCCATTTCCCTCTTGCCCTTAAATAACCTCACCACCCCACCCCCATACAAGTTTTTCGTTCATTCGATTATTGTAACCACCCTATTTAAAGTTAGTCATGTTCCACAGATATCTTAAAAATAGGAAAAGACCTATCCGGGATCCACCGGATAAGTCTCCACACCTTAATTTCCCAATTATCTTGAACTTGGAAAGATCCGTGTTACAAGTTCACGGAACTCTTCAGCAAATCCTTCAACAGGTTTTCCATTCTCGATATCATTCGCATACCTATCCATTCTTTGAACAAAGTCCGGATTTGCCGACACATAAACTTGGTCTACAGATGGATCCGCTCCCCTTACTGCATCAGCAACCCTTTCTTTAAGGTCATTCGAGATATCCTTATCTCCGCCGTCTTTTAATACTGCGCCTACATAGGCATTATTTTCAGTCACGATGACCTTTGCGTTACTTACTTCCTTCAAAGCTTCGACTCGATTTGAGATATCCTCGGAGACCCTCATACCGTTTACGCCATTATCATTATTATCATTATTGACATTTTGCCTTGTGTCGCTTACATTCATCGGATTATCCAAATTATCCTGATGAGTACGATTCAGGCCAAGGTTTTCACTGGCGTCTTCTTTATCATTCGTTGCACAACCTGTAATCACTAAAGCCATCATTGTACTTGATACTATCGCTTTATAGTTCATATTCTTCACTCCTCAAATATCATTTAACATTACTATTTGCGAGGAGTGGGCAGATTATTCAGAAGAGGTGACCTTCAAGCCGATAATTCCAACCAAAATAAAACCCGCGAATACCAATCGCATCGCATCCTTAGGCTCGTTAAAAACGATGATGCCTACCAGAACAGCCCCAAGAGCCCCTATTCCCGTCCAGATTGCATACGCTGTTCCCATAGGCAGAGTTTTTATCGCCGATGACAAAAAATAAAAACTAATAACCATGCCAGCAATCGTTATGATAGAAGGTAATAATTTCGTAAAACCCTCGGTATACTTTAGACTTGTGGCCCATACCACTTCAAATAATCCTGCAATCACCAATTGAATCCAAGCCATCTTTTTCCCCTCCAATTACAGAAAAAGCCCGGGAGGTCATCTTTCATGACCTCCCGGGCTTTTTTCCCTCCGTGTACGCAGATTCCTGCGCGTTTCTCTTGGACCATTCCGGTAACATTCAACCGAGGAACCCTAGAAACATAGTATTTCCATACTATATCATGTACATTTCAGATCGGTCAAACACTTATGCATCGCTTCTGTTTCTAAGCTTCCACTTGTCACCTTTTATTGAAAACCAAATATTCTTAAAGGGTTCAGGTATTTCTTTAGCCGCCTCAACCGTATATTGGACAGCCTCTTTTTTATATTCAACATCTTCAGTGATTTCCTGCTGGGTCATGGCGAGTTGGTCCGTTTCCGATTTAATCTGGTCAGTTTTGGCCTGGATGCGTGTAACGGTTTGAGTCACATTTTCAATTGTCGGTTTGGAATCCTTAAATGTTTTAAAAGCAAAAAACGCTAAATAAATAATCGATCCGATAAAGAGGGCAAGACTAATATATACAATGATCACCTAGATTCCTCCTTTTATTTTACCTTTACTATACCCGTAATAATTGAGCAGAAAACGAATCCCCATGTATTTTCTTTTATGCCTGGTCATATTATTGAAAGTAAAAGGAGGAATGAAAATGAATCAAATGCCTCTTCTTAAAGCCTGCTTTAAAGCTGGAATCCACTTCATTAGACATATGACCATACAGCAGGCTGCCACGATTGCAGGAATCATTTTTTTAATCATTCATCCAGAAGTTTTCAGCCCCCTTTGGCTTACATTGGCAACATCTGTCTTGATTCTGCTCCTGCTTTGAAGATTGCAAGTATCCCCTGCACACTGGCTGTGTTATGGATTTCTTCGCTGACACCCCCATCCAGATCAGAAAAAAACCGAGGATATGCACCAGCATCCTACCCTTGCTTCAGAAGAATGTTCCTGTACGGATCAAACAGCCATGGAGGCCCGACCATTAATATTGCTAGGACTGTTCCTATCCAGGATTTCAATCTCTTCAAAGTTTAATCAAACGATTGATTAAAACGGAATTTGCCTTTAACCCCCTTGTGACAGCTGAGCTTCCCTCCCCCTTCAGATGTTAATTACACTACACTTACCATTTTATCAGACGGAAAACTATTAGTTTATTCAACAGTTCAGGAATTGCCCACTACGGCGATTTCAGATGCAATGGAAGCATATTCATCACTCCTTAAATTCGCAGTTCGGTTATGAACCGGTGTAACAGACAGAACAACACTTACCATTTTATCAAGCTGAAAACTATTAGAAAATTACGAAATTTGTGTATAATTAGGCTATATTCATTTACTCTTAAGGAGGAATCATAGTCATGGATAATCTTATTCAACAGTTCAGGAATTTGCCCACCACGGCGATTTCAGATGCAATGGAAGGGTTAAGCAATCTTGATTCGGCAATAAAACCCTTAAAGGAAGAATTTCGTTTGGCCGGACGAGCTTTGACCGTACAGATTCCCGTCGGTGATAATTCTGCTGTGTTAAAAGCGATCGGTGAAGCCAAGCCTGGGGATATAATTGTCGTTGACAGCAAGGGTGATACATACCGGGCAATAGCAGGAGACTTTGTTGTCGGCATGATGCAGACCATGGAAATAGGCGGCCTCGTAGTCGATGGGGTCATTCGCGACCTTGAAGCCATTAAAGAATTGAATTTCCCTGTATTCAGCAAAGGGGCGACGGTTGCCTCAAGCGGCAAGGCAGGGGTAGGCGAAACCAATGTGCCCATATCATGTGGAGGTGTCACCGTATATCCAGGGGACATTATCATAGGGGACATAGATGGAGTCGTGGTCGTGCCCAAAGATAAGGGTGAAGAAATCCTGGTCAAAGCCAAGGATAAAACCATGAAAGACGAACAGCGTGCTGAAAAATATGCAGGGAAGCCTGATGAAATCAGAAAGTATATTGCCATGATGACCAATAAAGGGTGACGCATAAAAAAACAGGCAGGAAGCGATGGCTTCCTGCCTGTTCTTTTCATTAGCATTATTTATCGGTCTTATCTTCCTTTGAACCTTCTTCATCATATGTGTAATCATAATCAGCAGGATCAATCGGTTTAAAGCCGTTTGGAGTATAGAAACGGAGTAAGTCGCCGTTCACTACTTGGTCGGATAAATTGAGCATCGTTTCAGCTCTCGTTTTATAATTGAGGATGGCATCATTTTCCTCGACCAATTCTCCCGTTTTAGTATCGTAATATTTCCCTTTAATGGAAGTGACATCCGGTGTTACAAAATCACCATTCCTGAAAGGTACCACTTCATTATGATCTTTTGACAATAAATCGGAACCGAATTGTACATAATCTTTAGATTCAATTCCTAACAGATGCAATAAAGTCGGGAGAAGGTCAATCTGTCCACCGTATTGGTGCATTTCCCCGCCTTCAACACCTGGAACATGAATCAATAATGGTACACGTTGCAGTTGGGCATTCTCAAATGCGCCAACATCCTTGCCAAGCACTTTTGACATGGCTTCTTTATGGTTTTCGGAAATACCATAATGATCACCATACATAACGATTACCGAGTTATCATATAGACCGGATTCCTTCAGATAATCGAAAAACTCTTTAAGCGCCTCATCCGCATAGCGTGCAGTTTGGAAGTAATTATCTACGGAAGCATCGCCTGTCGTTTGTTTACCGATTGTTGCTTTCTCCTGGTCCATGGCATATGGGAAATGATGAGATACCGTTATGAATTTTGTATAGAAAGGCTGTTTAAGCGTTTCTAACATTGGAATCGATTCTTTAAAGAAAGGCTTATCCATTAATCCATAACTTAGTACTTCCTCTTTATTTTCCATATTATAATGGCTTGCATCGAAGAACTGATTAAAACCAAGAGACTTATACATCTTATCCCGGTTCCAGAAAGATTTGTAATTACCATGGAACACAGCAGATGTGTATCCTTGTTGTCCTAAAATCGCTGGTGCTGCTTGATACGTATTTTGGGATCTGTTTGTGAATGCTGCCCCCTGTGGTAAACCGAACAGGGAATTTTCAAGCATGAATTCGGCATCCGCTGTTTTACCTTGGCCTACTTGATGGAAGAAATTATCAAAGTGCATGAAATCTGATTTATCATGTGCAAGTGAGTTTAAAAATGGAGTTACTTCTTCCCCATTTAATTTATAATCGATCAAGAAGTTCTGCATGGATTCCAAATGCAGGTAGATAACATTCTTACCTTTGGCTGCACCAAAATATTTAGGGTTCGGTTCAGCGCTTGTTGCCTTTGTATAGTTGACGACTTCAGCGATATCGGTGCTGTTTGCAGTCGCACGCTGGGCGTATGTTTTAGTATTCTGAACGGCATCATAAACCGTATAGTTGAACATGCCCAAATATTTGACGATATAGTTTCGGTCGAATGTTCTTGATAATAATTGCGGGCGATCCTTTTCAGCAAGTCCCAAATTGATTGCGAAAATTGCCAGTCCCGCTAGGTAAACCAATCCAACTGTACGGCGTTTGACTTTGAAGTCTTCCGCTTTAAAGCCTTTGAATCTATACAACACGATCAAAAGAACCGTATCAAGGAAATAAAATACATCATGGCCTTTAAATAATTCTAAAATACTCGGCCCCAAATCCCCGGCATTTTGCACTTGCGTCAAGGTTGGCAATGTAATGAAATCGGTAAATGACCGATAGTATACAATATTGAAGAATAACCATAGTGACATCAATAGGTTCAACCTGATGATCCATTTAAACGATTTTTTGCCTCTAGCCAATAATGCCAAGCCAAAGAATAAAATGGCTGAACTAATCGGGTTTATGAACAGTAAGAACTGTTGCAGGCCATTTTCAATACCTAAGTTAAATTCAACTCGATATCCAATATAAGTTTTTATCGTAAACAAGACTACCGCAATAAAGAAAAAGCCTAGTATGTTATCTGCAAATAAATGCCGGCTTTTTTTTACAAAATTATTCATGCTTTCACCTCTATTAATCTAGTGGTTTATTTATATAAATTTTTACAAACTTACAAAAGACGGAAAATCAGAAACCTTATAATAGCATTCTTTCACTTGGATAGTCAAGATTGTGAAAACCACCTTTTGTCACATCCATGACTCCTCAAATCCAGAACACTTCTTTAGCTTATGAACAAGCCTTTGAAAAAATAACAGAGTTTCCCCGTCCCGAATGTTTTAGCGCACCTATAACAAATATATAGGAACTACATGTCTTAATCCAATAAATATCACCGTAACTTTTTGGGGTGACTGCGGGTGACAGGCACTAATTAATTTCACGTCCTTCAGGCTTTTACCATTATAAACGACTCTTTATAAAAAAACCAGTACATTACAAAATATGTAAGATATAAATCTTCAATAATTTAAAGCTATAGATATATCCAGGATTTATTTCCCGATAATTCGACAGTTAAAAATGGATGGCCGGTTACATGGATGCTTTTCTCATCCGCACTTTTGATACCCCGTGCCTGTAAAGTTTAACCTTTTAACCTATAAGCGTCCTGCCACCCCTAAATCCCATAAAATAACAAATGAATTGCACGAATTATCGACATCATTCCCCTCCGGCTTTTTTATTCAGCTTTTTTCAAATAATTTTTCCTGAAAAATATTAATCCACCGAATTCTCCCCGATAATTTGAAGTGGAGATCATATTATTTTTATCATCCATAACAGATGCAATTTCCCAAATTTAACATAAATTACGATTTCAAATCCCTCCTGGAACCGGAATGAATGCAAATGACATTATAATAGGAAGAAACTGAATTTTTCCATATTGGCTGAAGGGTTAAATTCTTTCGATAGCAGCCCATATGACCATAGCAGCGGCAACAGGCGGAATATAGACCTTGTCCTTTCCCATTCCCCCTTAATTAGGTTGTGGGCGCCTTATTATAAGCTTACCTGTGTTTTGCAGGAATTCTTTTCTTCCCCTTTGTTAGTATATTTGTTTCATCCAGCTTTATTATAAAAAATAAAAAATCCTGCCCCTCGATCGAGGACAGGATTATCTTAAATCATATTTACATTACTTAATGCCTTCTGAAACTTCTTTAACCATAGCGTCAACAGATTCTAAACCGCCGCCTGATAAGTACCAGTAGTTAGGGTCTAGATAAATGATGTTACCTTCTTTAAATGCCTTTGTATTTTTTACGATGTCATTTTCAATCGTTTCTTTTGCTGCAGCTCCATCACCGGCAACCGCATCCCTATCTACAACGAATAGGTAGTCAGGATTTTTTTCAGCAATGTATTCGAAAGAAATACTTTGACCATGTGTCGATACTTCCAATTTATCATCCACTGCAGGTACTCCGAATACATCATGGATGATTCCAAATCTTGAATCCGGTCCGTAAGCACTTACTTTTCCACCGCTGGCAAGAACGATTAAACCATTTTTGTCAGTCGGGGCTTTTTCTTTCAAAGCATTAATGTTTTCTTCAACACTTGCCAATTCTTTAGCTGCTTCGTCTTCTTTATCGAAGATTTTACCTAAAAGTGTTACGTTCTCTTCAAATGATTCCATATACTTTGTTGTATCTACACCCACAAAAACAGTAGGGGCAATTTTGCTTAATTCTTTATATGCTTCAGATTGACGGCCAGAAATAAGGATTAAATCAGGAGCGATTTCGTTGATTTTTTCGAAGTCAGGCTCTTTTAATCCGCCGGCATTTTCAGTTGTACCTTTATATTTAGAAAGGTATTTTGGAAGGCCATCATGAGGAACAGCTGCCACTTCCACATTCAATTTATCAAGAGTATCAAGAGCACCCATATCGAATACAACTACTTTTTCAGGGTTTGTTTTTACTTTCGTTTCGCCTAGTAGATGCTTAACTGTAATTTCTTCGCTTTTAGCACTTTCTTTTTTCGCGCTTGATTCTTCTTTTTCCTTATCTGATCCACAAGCAGCAGCCACTACAGCCAGCATTGCAACCAAAAGCAGCAAGGATAATTTCTTAATCATTATGGTCACCTCAAAAAATTTTTTATTTAAAATTACATATTGAATCCTCACCATCACATAGTTCACCTTCAACACTTTCCCTGCCAGATGAACAGGAGGCGGCTAAGGTCTTGGGCGCCCGCCAACTCTTAGCTGCCTAAGAAGCGTACGAGGTGATTTCTGGACGGCTACGAATACTGAAGTAATTTAAAACCGAATGGAATTGTCTTATGTGAAGTACACACAGATCTTATTGTCATTGATACTTTGGATTTCAATATCCATATCATAAATTTCCTTTAATACATTGGAATTGATGACTTGTTCGGTAGGTCCATTATGAACAACCTTGCCATCCTTCAATGCGACGATATAGTCGGAATAACAGGATGCAAAATTAATGTCATGAATGACGATGATGACCGTTTTCCCCAATTCATCGGCCAATCTCCTCAATACCTTCATGATTTGGACGGAATGCTTCATATCAAGATTGTTCAGGGGTTCATCAAGAAGCACATACTCCGTGTTTTGAGCAATGACCATGGCAATGAAGGCCCGCTGTTGCTGCCCGCCGCTCAGCTGGTCAAGAAACTTATCCTGCATGTCAGCAAGTTCCATATATTCAATCGCTTCATCGACGTATTTCCAATCCTCTTTCGTCAGCTTTCCTTGTGAATAAGGAAAACGGCCAAAGGCGACCAGTTCACGAATCGTTAAACGGATATTGATGTGGTTAGCCTGCTTTAAGATGGCAATCTTTTTCGCAAGTTCATTGCTATTGAATTTCCCCATATCCTTACCCTCGATAAGGACTTCTCCTGAATCCCGGGTAATGAGACGGCTGATCATCGAAAGGACGGTACTTTTACCCGCTCCATTGGGACCGATGAAGGATGTGATTTTCCCTTTCATTATTTCGATGGAAACATCCTCGACAACCGTTTTATTATTATATTTTTTGAATAAATTTTTCACTTCTACCATGATTTATTCTCCTTTAATAGAAGATAGATGAAATAGACACCGCCGACAAAGTTGATGATGACACTTAAGGTCGTGGAAAACGTAAAGATCCTCTCTACAATGAATTGGCCGCCGACCAAGGCAATCACACTGATCAGCATTGCACCCGGGAGGATATGTTTATGCTGATAGGACTTAATGAATTGATAAGCCACATTTGCAACAAGCAATCCGAGGAACGTGATCGGACCGATCAAGGCAGTCGAAATGGAAATTAAAACCGTAACGACGATTAAAACCCGCTTCGTGACAAAATCATAATCCACACCCAAGTTTATGGCTTGGTCCCTCCCTAGGGACATGACATCTAAATACTTCAAAAATCTCATGAAATATATCATTGCCGCAATCATGAGGACAATAGCTAAGGTTAACAGGTCCGTGTTGACATTATTGAAGCTGGCGAACATTTTATTTTGAATGATTTGGAATTCATTCGGGTCAATCAATACCTGCATGAATGAAGACATGCTGCCGAATAAGGTTCCGAAGATGATACCGATCAGCAATAGGAAGTAAATATTGCGGTTTTTCTTGAACATGAACTTGAACAGCAGGCTTGCAAAAATGAGCATGGCCGCAAGTGTAATCAGGAAATTGAGATTTTTATTCATGATCATGATATGCGTTGAACCGAAGATGAAAATCACTCCCGTTTGAATCAGCATATACATGGAGTCCAACCCTAAAATGCTTGGCGTCAGGATTTTATTATTTGTGACCGTCTGGAAAATCACTGTTGAAAAAGCAATTGCACAACCTACCACGATGATGGCGACGATTTTTATGACCCTTCTCGGCAGTGCATAATCCCAATTCGGGCCAAGGTCCCAAAAGATATAACCTGCCGTTAAAGCAGCTGCAAGAACAGCCAATACAATGATCCTACTTTTATTATTCATATGCCTTTCTCCTCAGTATCAGATAGATAAATACGGCGCTTCCTATCACACCAACCACGAGTCCGATCGGGATTTCAAATGGATATATAAGGATCCTGCCCAGAATATCGCAGATCAATAGGAAGACTGCCCCTAGCAATGCTGTATGAGAAAGACTCTTTTTCAAATTGTCACCAAGGTAAAGGGATACAATATTTGGCACGATCAATCCTATGAAAGGAATCGTTCCCACCGTTAACAAAACGACAGTGGAGGATAATGCCACGATGATCAATCCAAAATTGACTATGAACTTATAATTGAGTCCTAGATTGATAGCAAACTCCTCTCCCATCCCTGCCACAGTGAATTTATTGGCAAAGAAGTATGCGAGAATGACTAGCGGGATACTCAGATATATAAGTTCGTACCTGCCCGACATGATCATCGAGAAATCACCATTCATCCATGTGTTGAGGCTTTGAATCAAATCATATTTATAGGCAAAGAAAGTCGAGATCGATCCTACGATATTACCAAACATCAAACCAACCAATGGAATGAAGATCGTATCCTTATATTTCACTTGATCAAGAATTTTCATGAACAAGAATGTACCTGCCAAAGCGAATATGAAAGCGAATGCCATTTTCTCAATAAGTGCTGCCGATGGAAAAATGATAATGGCAAGAAGAAGTCCCAGCCTTGCAGAGTCCATGGTACCGGCAGTCGTCGGGGACACAAATTTATTGCGGCTCAATTGCTGCATGATCAGACCGCTTATACTCATCACAATACCGGCAATGACTATGGTCACCATTCTAGGGAAACGGCTTTGCAGCATGATTTGCACTTTATCATCACTTAGATTCAATAAATCCAGGGGGGTAATATCTTTTACACCAATGAATAATGACGTAAACGATAGAACAATTAACGCCATGACTAAATATCTTATCTTCATCTACATTTCCTACTCTTCCTATCTCACTTTAATACAGCGATAATATTTTTAATTAAATATATTTGAATAAAGACTATCATTAAGTCACCTATCGAAGTGGGACTCATTAAGTTGCAATAGTTACAAGGATCTTCCATTCGTGATAATGAGATTCATTATCATCTATTCTTATTCTATCATTTCTTGGACATGTGTCAATATATACAAGGGAATTACTTGATATTCTCCCAATAGTCCAATTGTAATGAATTCGGATGAACCAACCATGCATTTCGTTTCAGGAAGTGATAAAATCAAAATAACAAATATTTACTCTTATAATGAAAGAAGCGATATGATGAAAAACTTGTTATCCAAAGTGTTCTCAAAAAAGGCGAAAATCCAGATTGAATTTTGCCAAAATAATCTTGACCGCTTCCTTAATGAACAAACAATTGCCGATTATGGTAAGTTCTTAGAGAATCCAAGGATTCAATATAAGGAATATGAATGTTTGAGTGAGTGTAAACTTTGTAAGAAAACCCCCTATGCGAAAGTGAACGGCCAGATAATGAGTGGCGAAGATTCACAGGATCTTTTAAATAAGTTATATGATGAATTGAAATGATACGGGTTAAGCAAATAGCTTAATCTGTATCATTATGACTTTCCACCTGTAATTATACAGAATACAGGTGATGAACATCTATTAAAAGGATTGCGAATTTTACCATGGAATCATTAATCTAGTCGTTACTTCCTGTTTTTCACGATTTCATATGTTTTCACTGTATAAATAGTTTAATATATGATAATTTATGGAAAAAGATAGACAGGAGGAAGTCCATGAAAAAAATCATTCCTACTATTGTATCAGTCGTAACACTAGGTCTCGTCACTGGATTGCCTGGCCCCTTAGCCGAAGCCGAAGAATTCACCCCTTATTATGGAAATGGTCCAAGCTACATTCAACCAGATAACCTCTCCCACCTTTTCCCTGACCCTAATGTTTCTTTCAAGACCCCTGCCTTTAAACAAAACAAGATCGCCTTTACGAGCCAGGAAGAAATGTTTGATCATATCAAGTCCCTCGCCCATAAAAACAAGAACATCCAGGTCAAGACGATAGGTAAATCCACAGAAGGACGCGACATCAAGATGCTTCTTTTCAGCAAGGATTCAAAAAGACCGATTAAGGGTTCCCATAAACCATTGATTTGGATTCAAGGCCAGATCCATGGCAATGAACCCGCATCGGGTGAATCAACATTAGTCCTTGCACAATGGCTAGCTGAAGGCAAGCTTGGTGATGTCCTCGATAAAGTCAATGTTGCCATCGTTCCACGGGTCAATCCCGATGGCTCTTATTATTTCAAACGATTTACCGCAAATGACATGGATGCGAATAGGGACTACTTAAAAGTGGAATATCCTGAAGTACAGACGATTCATCAATCAATCGATGATTATGAACCGGAAGTCATTCTGGATGTACATGAATATACAGTGAATCCCGCCCCCCTGAAAAAGGTGGGAGCAAATGGATCGATCGCTTCCTATGATTTACTCATCTCCTCAGCCAAGAATTTAAATATTCCCGAACAGCTTCGAAAAGCTTCCGATCAACTGCTTTTACCCAATGTTTTTAAAACATTGGAAAAAGAAAAGCTTTCCTATCACGATTACTATACACTGGCCACTTCTGATGATGGGGTCCTTACCGCCACAGAAGGAAGCACCGAAGCCCGGATTGGCCGAAACGCCCTCGGTTTGAAAAATACAATGACCTATTTAATCGAAACAAGGGGAATCAATATCGGCCGTACCGATTTTAAACGACGTGTTTTTGCACAAGCTACAGCACAGGCAGCCTTCATCAAAACGACAGCCGAACAGGCAAGTAAAGTTAAAAAGGCCGTTAAACAGGCAGAAACTGAAATCGTGCAAAAAGGGCGAAGAGCAAATGATAACGATAAAATCGTCATCACCAGCGAAAATAAATTGGTTAAGGATCAAAAATTGATGGTAGTTGATTTAGCGAAAGCGAAAATGGTCGATGCCTCCATCGATTGGCTGGATTCAACCGATGCCTACCCTACCCTTGTCAGAGATCGTCCGACAGCCTATATCCTTCCTCCCGAATATAAAAATATCGCCAAGAAACTTCAGCTATTGGGAGTAGAAGTGAAAAGATTAAAAAGCCCCATGAAGGTAGCTGTTGAAAGCTATAGGGTCAATGATTTAATAGTTTCCGCTGAACTGGAAAGCGGACATTCCACAAGGGAAGTCACGACCAACGTCATTTCAAAAACTCGGGATTTCCCAAAAGGAAGCTATGTTTTCGACATGGCTCAGCCTGATGCCAACTTCATCTCCCTTGCCCTCGAACCTGAGGGCATAGACAGCTACGTGACATTCAATTTCATCCCGGCTGCCAAAGGAAAAGAACTGCCGATTTACCGCTATATGCGGTCATCTTCCTTACCAGTTAAATGATGCATAGGATCCAAATGACGCTTTGGCAGCTTTCATTGCCAAAGCGTTTTTAGTTCCCCCTCCTTTATTCTTGTGGGACGATGCGCCTGACATGATTTCTTGAATGCAACGACAAGTTTTGAATATACATATAAACGGAAATGTGTTTTTAGAGGAGGAAAGTCATTGAACCAAGATGTACAATCGGAAATCAATCGCCTTGTTCATCGCTTGAAACAAGACCAATCCGCTGATGGTTCGTGGAATTATCCCTTTGACACCGGGATAACAGCAGATGCCTATATGATCATATTATTGAAAATTCTAGATATGGAGGATACTCCTCTTATAGAGGCTTTAGTAAAAAGAATCGAAAGCAAGCAAACGGAAAACGGGTCATGGAAACTATTCCAAGATGAGAAAGACGGCAATGTTACGGTTACGATCGAGGCTTACTATGGCCTTCTTTTTAGCGGACTCCGCAATAAGAATCATCCGCATATGAGGAAGGCCAAACAATTCATTCTTTCCAAGGGCGGCATCAAACAAGCCAAAATGTTAACGAAAATGATGCTTACTGTCACCGGACAATATCAATGGCCGCGCCTATTCCCCATTCCACTCGAAGTGGTCTTACTGCCTCCGACCTTTTTCGTCAGCATATATGACCTTTCCGTTTATGGGCGGGTCAATATGATTCCATTGCTATTGCTGGGCCATAAAAAGTTTCAGATCACGACTCCGGACACGCCAAGTTTAAAAGATTTATTCCAAACAAGGGAGGACAGTTCCGAAGAGCAAGTGTGGGAAGAATACCGTACCGAAGAATATCGTTCCTTCTTCTCCAAACTTCAAACAGGCGTCAAAACCTTGATTGGTTATCCGGATTATTTGCATTCCTTGGCCTTGGATTCAACGAAAAGGTTCATGCTTGACAGGCTGGAACCAGACGGGACACTGTACAATTATTTCGGCTCTACCTTTTTCATGATCTTTGCCCTCCTTTCAATTGGATATTCGAAAAGAGATCCAGTGATTCTAAAGGCCATTGCCGGTCTGAAAGGGATGGCCTGCTCCATTGAGGGACACACACATATCCAGTTCACGACGCCCCATGTTTGGAATACCTCCTTAATAAGCTACGCCCTTCAAGAAGCGGGAATGCCTTTCAAAGACAAAACGGTCAAGGCAGCCAATCAGTACTTACTGTCACGCCAGCATTATATGTATGGAGATTGGCTGATCCATAATCCTGATGCAATTCCTGGCGGCTGGGGGTTCTCGGATTTGAATACCATGAATCCGGATGTCGATGATACGACCGCCTCACTGCGGGCACTGGCAAAGCAATTGCAAGCGAAACCGGATAATCGGGACAGCTGGCAGCGCGGTGTCGCCTTCACGATTTCCATGCAAAATGATGATGGTGGCTTTCCAGCCTTCGAACGGAATAACGACCATAAATGGCTGCAGCTTCTTCCCATAGAGGGTTCGAAATATCTCCTGACTGACCCTTCCACCGCTGATCTGACAGGAAGGACGCTGGAATTCCTGGGGAACTATACAAATATGAAAAAGCCGGAAGAAGTCAGTAAAAGAGCGGTGGATTGGCTATTGGAAGACCAGAAGCGTGATGGCTCCTGGTACGGGCGCTGGGGCATCTGCTATCTATATGGCACATGGTCTGCACTGACCGGCATGAAGGCAGCAGGGCAAGCCACTGGACATCCATCCATCCAAAAAGCCTTAACTTGGTTGAAGAAAATTCAAAATGAAGATGGCGGCTGGGGTGAATCTTGTTACAGTGATATCAAGCAACGATATATTCCCCTCGGAACAAGCACACTGACACATACAGCCTGGGCTGTGGATGCGTTGATATCGGCATCAGAAAAGCCGACAGCCCAGATTGAAAAAGGCATTGCCTACCTCATCCGTGCAGGTCAACAAGAAAGCTGGACCAATGATTATCCTGCAGGCCAGGGAATGGCGGATTTTTTGTATATCCATTATCATAGCTATCGCTATATTTATCCCCTTTTAGCCTTAAGTCATTACAATAAAAAATTCCTGGAGACTTAATCGCCAGTGTTTTTTTCATATTAAAGGTGAATATGTGGATTACCTGTGGAAAAGTAGTGAATAACACCGGAAAGTTATCCACAATCCGAGGTTATCCACATTCATTTATCCGTAAAAGTGGCAAAAGCAAGAATTTCCCCATCAAATTTGTTGATTCATTCATTTCGGCTATGTAAAAATGACTGGTTTTATACAGGCTTGTGGATAGTTTGGGGATGAGCACGATTTTATGTGAAAACCTTATCCAGTTTATCACTATAAAATTCTATCGCCTTAGCATAAGATTGTATTTTTTGATCCCTCGAGGTTTCGGCAATGATCTTCAAAAGAGATTCCATCGCAAGATCATGTTGGCCCAAATTATAAAATGCCATGGCCCTGAATACCAATAAAGCCTTATCCCCAGGAAACTTCGCCAGTCCGGATTCCAATGTCCGTCTTGATTTTTCATATTCCCCTATGGTGCGATATGTGCTCCCCAACCCGAGGTAGGCCCCTTTTGCATCCTCCTCCGGCAAACCTAATTCGAGTGCCGCTTCATAATAGCGCACCGCCTTTACCTCAAGTCCGAGAATATCCAAACTCCAGGCACACTGATACTGTATGACTGCATCACCGGGATTTTGCTTTGCCAGATCCATCAATATACGATTGGATTTTTCGAATTCCTTCTTTTCCCTTAAGAACAGGGCCCTTTCCAAATTTCCCATTGTCATTCCTCCATTGTATATGATTCCTTAATCCCCTATTCGCGATTCTTCTTTTCAATTCCTTCTTATATGTATAAACAGCCCATCTCCCAACAATGCTGCAGCCAGGAACTAATATGTTGTTAAGGATTTGGAAGCTTCACTTCCCCGACTGTCTTGGCAAATAAAAAAAAGGATCTGCCTCCCGGCAAATCCTTTCATACATTTCAATCTCCATATATCATGGATTACTGTCGACATGACATATGATTAATCATCCAATTGGTTTTTCAATACTTTTCCCGTGGTGGCATCCACCACTACATCATATTCCTTTAGTCCTTGTTTTATTTCCAGCTCGTACACAAGGGTGCCATTCTCTGAATCCAGCTCCATATCCGTTACTTGACCATCCACCGCTTTCAAGGCAATCTTTTCAGCTTGATCACTGCTGACTTTTGCAGTTTCCACGGCTTGTTGTGTGCTCATATCCTCATCATCACCGTCTTCCATCTCCTGAGAAAGAATCTCTCCTTTTTCAGCATCAACGTCAACGTCTTGATAGCCTTCTTTCGTTTTTACGGTCATTTCATAGGTCATCGGCTGGTCCCAATCCTTTTCAAATTGAGTAACTTCCCCGCCTAGTTTTTCTGAAATCATTTTAATAGCCTCATCCTCGGAAAGGTTCCCCTTATTGACTGCATATACCGCCGTTCCAGCAGCACCGCCGAAAAGCAATACGGACGCTATGGACACTGTCATGATTACCTTTTTCCTTTGAATGATACCTTCTTTAATCGTACTCCACTGTTTTTTCATGAATGATTCCTCCTTTAAGTTGTTACCCTTATAATAAGCACCCTTCATGAAATGAACATGAGCGTTAGATTAGAATTTGATGAGAAAGAGTAAGAGTCACCAACGTTCCCTCCCCCACCTCGCTTTGAATCTCCAATTTACCGTCGAATGACTCGACAAGCGTCCGGGCGATGGATAGCCCGAGCCCATTGCCTCCCGTTTTCCTTGCCCTTGATGAATCAACACGATAAAAACGGTCAAATACATGTGGGAGATGTTCTGGTGATATCCCTCCGCCGTGATCTTTCACACCGATGACAATTTCATTATCCTGCCGTTTTATCATGATCTGTATGCCTGATTCACTATATTTCATTGCATTGTCCAATAGGATGACTATCACCTGTTCAAGCTTACTGGAAATGGTCATTGCATAGATTTCCTTAAACTCTGACTCTATCGTTATTTCACGATTTCCCGTCCTTCTGAATGTTTGGGCAATCCCTTCACAAAACGAAATGAGTTCTATTTTCCCTTCCACATCTTCTGAAGGTTCCGTCTGGGAAGCTGACTGCAGAAGATGTTCCGTCAGTTTTTTCATCCGGACGGCTTCATGATGGATTGCCTCCACTGCCTCTTCCTGAATCGCCTGATCCTTCATTCCCCAGCGTTTCAATAGAGAGGAGTAGCTTTCGATGACCGTAATCGGGGTTTTCAATTCATGCGAAGCATCTGAAAGGAATTGCTGCTGTTGGTTATAATTCCGCTCCAGTCTTTCCATCATCCTGTTGAATGCCGCTCCCATCACCTGCAGCTCGTCCTTCGATTGATCCGATAGCGGTATTCGTTTGAATTCCCCGCTTTTCTCAATATCCTTCATCGTTCCGCTCATGACCGATATCGGTTTGAGGATCAGGTTGGCCAGCCACTTACCGGCAAGAATCGATAACAGAATGACAAAAAGGGATGCACCGCCCAAAACGAGGGCAAGCGTAGATAAATTATCAAGGAGGGTATCCTGCGGCTGTGTGACCTCGATCATCCCCAGTCTCTTCCCCTCATCAGGATAAGGATAACGGTAGGTCAATACATATTCACCGTCAGCTTTGGCAAAATCATATCCTTTCTCGTTAATGGATTTAACCGCAAGCCCCTTGAGGTCCTCTTCATCCGTAAATGATTTAACCAGCCTTCCATCCGTGTCGAATATCCGCACCATTCCATCGTCCGGGATATACGGCTCCATTAAATCGGAATCACCGGAAATCAAATCTTTCGTCAGGATATTTTCTTCGATTAATGAAGCTTGATCTTCAAGCAGATCCCGTTCCCTCTCTAACGATATCCAAAGGAAGGCGATTAAAACGATGATACTCAACAATATGAGCATGACGCTTAAAAAAAGACTGGAATACGATTGGATTTTCGTCCGAATCTTCATACTGGCTCCTTCAGGCTGTAACCTACCCCGCGGTAAGTATGGATGAGCTGCAGCTCAAAGGGATAATCTATCTTTTTGCGCAAATAACGGATATACACATCAACCACATTCGTATCCCCTGCGAAGTCATATCCCCATACATGTGTCAGGATTTGCTCCCTTGAAAGTACTTGATTTTTATTTTGCAAAAGATAAACCAGCAAATCGAACTCGCGTGATGTCAGCTCAATCCTATTGCCTTGCCTGTGAATGTCCCTAGTCCCAAGGTTCAGCTTCAGATCGTGGATCTTCAGTTCATCCACTTCGCCTTCTGATAGGCTCTCCCTTACATTGGTACGAAAACAAGCACGGATCCGTGCCAGCAGCTCTTCAATTTCAAACGGCTTCGTTACATAATCATTCGCGCCATGATCCAGGCCATTCACCTTGTCTGGCACAGCATCCCTTGCGGTCAAAAGGATGACCGGTGTCGACCCATTCTTTTTCCGGTAACGCCTAAGTACCTCTATGCCATTCAACTCGGGCAGCATCACATCCAATAAGATTAAATCCCACTCTTCGGCTTCCGCCCTTTCCAGACCTGCCTTTCCCGTAAATGCCGATTCTGTTTGATAACCCTCATGATTAAGTTCCAGCTGAAGGACCCTTGCTATTTTTTCTTCATCTTCTATTATTAAAATTCTCTTATTCATGATCATCACCACCTACCCCTTAGTGTACTGAAGAAATATGAAAATATCATGAGAAATTGACCCCTCCGCAATAAAAATCCGCTGAATTGATGAATTTAATTTTTGTACCTTTAAAAAGACAATAAAAAGAACCGGATGTGAAAACACACCCGATCCATTTCATTCACCGTTCCAATGCTGGCCAATGAATTCATCGCGTCCCGATTTCGCACGGTCCGCTTTATAATCATCTTTGTTTTTTTTATGATAGCCCTGATGGTACTCTTCGGCAGGGTAAAAGGTTTGGGCCGGAAGGATTTCCGTTACGATTGGTTTCTGGAACTTCCCGCTGGCCGCTACCTTTTCTTTCGCTTCAAGGGCCAGTTTTTCTTGGGCTTCATCATGATAGAAGATGGCCGTCCGATACTGGCTTCCTCTGTCATGGAATTGACCGCCATCGTCGGTTGGATCGATTTGCTGCCAATATAGTTCCAGCAATCTTTCATAAGGAAATAACTGAGGATCGAAAGTGATTTCCACGACTTCATAATGTCCCGTAGTTCCCGTCTTCACTTCCTCGTAAGTCGGGTTTTCAACATGTCCTCCCGTATAACCGGATACGATTCCCCCAATTCCCGGTTGTTCTTCAAATGGTGTCACCATGCACCAGAAACAGCCTCCAGCAAATGTAGCCTTTTGCATAATGGTCACCCCTTTCCTTATGTAATAGAAATTAATATACCATAATTCAATCCTGACACTTTGCTTTTTTGATTTGCAAAGCAGCCAGGGATTTACCTTTGATCAATCTTTTGACCAGCCCTTTTCCTTGAATTTCACAATCGCTTCAACGCGGTTGCTCACATCCAATTTATCAAGGATGACCGATATGTAATTACGGACCGTTCCATTGGTCAGATAAAGCTGGCTTGCGATTTCCTTTGTGGTCTTACCATCTGCGATCAATTTGAGCACTTGGCTCTCTCGTTCAGTCAAAGGGTTTTCTTCTTCGAAAGCCATATCCACCAGCTCAGGAGCATAAATGCGCCGACCATCCATGATGACACGAATGGAGTTCGCCAGTTCCTCACTAGGGCTATCCTTGAGAAGATATCCGCCTACCTCGGCCTTTCTTGCTCTTTCAAAATACCCAGGACGTGCAAAGGTGGTCAAAATGATGACTTTGCATTGGTGGCCCTGATCCTTGATCTCCTCCGCTACATCGAGCCCGGTTTTAACTGGCATTTCAATATCGGTTATGCAGATATCCGGCTTTAATTGATTGACGAGATTCATTGCTTCTTCCCCATTGCTCGCTTTTCCGACAACTTCCATATCACTTTCCAAATCAAGGATGGAACCTAGCGCGCCAAGCAGCATCCGCTGATCTTCGGCAATTACGATTCGAATCAAGGTTAATCCCACCTATCCATTATTTTTTATAGCATTCGGGACCCTTATATACAGTGTCGTTCCCTCTGTTGATTGAATATCCAGGCTGCCATTAACGAATTCGAGCCTTTCTTTCATTCCTTGAAGTCCATTTCCTTTAATATACTCTGATCGATGTGAAAGTCCCACTCCATTATCCTGTACTGTGATCGTCACTCCTGTTTGTAATTCTTCGATGACGATATTACAGCAGTCGGCACCGCTATGCTTGACGATATTGGTCACAGCCTCCTTCAAGCACATGCTCAAAACCGTTTCAACAAGCAATGGGGTATCTCGCAATGCCGCGGTGCCTTCCAAATTGAATTCTATCTCTGCCGCTTTCAATATTTGCTTGACCCGGATGATTTCATCGCTTAGCTTCGCCCCACGCATTTCCGACACCATTTCACGTACTTCCTTGAGTGCCGTCCTCGCCGTTTGCCGGATATCCTTGATTTCCTTCTTGGCCGTCTCCGGATTCAAATCGATCAATTTCCCTGCAAGGTCACTTTTCAAGCCAATCAAAGACAGCTTTTGTCCAAGTGTATCATGTAAGTCACGGGCAATTCGCTGACGTTCTTCCATTTTGCCGAGCTCTGATATTCGTTTATGGGCATCCTCCAATTGTTCTTCCAGCATACCCCGTTTGTTCCGATTATACGTGTTGAAAGGGAGAAGGATCACGCCTACCACACAAATGAGCATAAAGGGAAATTGCGAAAAGAAGGTAGGGTCTTTCATGATGAAGCCAATATTGACAGACACGATGGTAGCCAATAGCTGGATTGAATATAATACGAAAAAGCCAACCTTATTTTGAACATTCCCAATAAAGAATGCCAAAAAGAGTGAAAAGTAAATGTAGCTGAAAAATATGGTCATCGATATGGAAATGATTATTTGTATCGCCGTCCATACGTATACGGGCCATCCCTTCGAAACGAATGAGAGACCATATGATATGAAAAACAAAATGATCATGACGATTCCAAAGACTATCTCCAACATCGAAGAGGATTTGAAGATGAAATAAAAGGGAAGGATACAAAAAATGATCCAGACATAAGGGCTCAGCCCTGTGTTTTTCGGAAAGATATGATACCAACTTTGCATGGCGCCGCCTCTATTTCTTTTTACCCTAGTATATACTAAGGAGTTTCATCAAAAAACCATCCAATGGAAATCGAATGGTTTTTTGATGAACTATTTATTTTTCTTGAAGACTTGGACGTTTATGATTGATTTCCACCTTGGATTTTGTTTCATTTAGACGTTCCTTAATCTCTTTAAAACTTACAAACGTCTTGTTTTCTCCATCATAAAGGCGGAAGCGAAGCGATTTTAAACTTGAACTAAGGGTGATTGTCGTTGCCTGCTGCAATGGCAGGGTGGAGTCATGTACTTTTTCCAAGTTATAGTTTGGCACTCTTGGACTAAGGTGATGCACGTGGTGGAAACCGATATTACCGGTCACCCATTGCAAGACCTTTGGAAGTTTATAATAAGAACTTCCATCAATGGCAGCCTTCACGTAATCCCACTCAGATTCCTCTTCGAAATAAGAATCTTCGAACTGATGCTGTACATAAAACAGCCAGATACCCAGTGATCCCGTTACAAAAAGCATCGGTACCTGAATCATCAGGAATGCCTGCCATCCGATAGCCAAGCATAAAAGACCATAAATTGCCACGATTGCAGCATTTGTCAAATACGTATTCATCCGTTCTTTCTTTTTTGCGCCCTTTTTATTCAGACGGTTCGATACAAGAAATAGATAAAATGGACCCAATCCAAACATGACGATCGGATTTCTATATAAACGGTAAGCAAGACGCCCCCAGAATGAAGCGGCGATATATTCATCAACGGTCATGATCCAAATATCCCCTGTGCCACGTTTGTTTAAATTACTGCTTGTTGCATGATGTATGGAGTGGCTATGCTTCCATTGTTCATACGGAAATAATGTAACGATCCCACTGATTGTACCCAGGATGCTATTCGCTTTCCTGCTTTTGAAAAACGATTGATGGCAGCAATCATGGAAAATGATGAAAATCCTGACTACGAATCCTGAAGCAAGGACGGCAAATGCAAGTGTCAGCCAGTATGAAATGGTTAAGCTTTGATAAGCTAAAAACCATAACAGGAAAAATGGCGGAAATGTATTTATAAGCTGTTTCACACTTGATTTAGTATTGGATTTTTCAAAAGGGGCAATATCTTTTCTCAATTGTTTTTGATTATGATTATGATTACTCATGATTTCCTCCTCATAATATTAAGAATGGAGTGTTTAAATGGATTGGTTATGCTTACTTCTCTTCTTTAAGTATAGTAATAATAACCGATTTTCTATAGTCATAAACGTCAATTCCCTGCCATGACACTTGTCATATACTTGTCTGCTTCAACACTTTTCACACTATTTTTTCCTCTTTCATCATTTTTACACTTCAAAAAAAAACGATGAACTCCAATCAATCTGATTCCAAGAAAATGCCTGACATTTTTTCGATCCAATAAAAAAAGATCCGCCGCTTGGCGAACCCATTTATAACTTGATGGCATACACCCGTTCAGGACGTCCTACCGTGCCATACGTTAAATCGGCATCAATTTTTTCCTCTGACATCAAGTGCTCCAGATAACGCCTTGCCGTTGTCCTGCTCACCCCGATCTCCTTTGCCACTATTTCGGCCGTTAACCCAGGGGAGGATTTCCCCAACACAACCATCACCTTCTCCAATGTCATCCGATCAATCCCTTTTGGCAGTGAAGCCTGTTCCCTCTCTTTTTCTTTCATATCCTTTCGCAAAAGCTTATCAACCTGTTGCTGCGTTACGGGAAAATTGCCCTTTTCCAATTCAGACAGCTTAATGTGATACTCCTGATACCGGAGTAGGGACTGCTTGAAACGTTCAAATGCGACAGGCTTGATAATATAATCGAATATGCCGATCTTGATGGCTTCCTGGACTTTTTCGATTTCTTTAGCCGCCGTTATCATGATGACATCCATTTGTTTGCTTTGCTGCTTGATTTCTTTCAGGATATCGAGCCCATTCATATCCGGAAAATACATATCGAGCAGCAGTAGATCCGGCTGCATGATTTCAATGAAGCTTTTAGCCTCGTCATAGCTTGATGCGATCCCGATCGTTTGAAACCCCTCAAGCTTTTCGATGAATAGCTTTTGTATCTCGGCAATCCGCAGGTCATCCTCGACGATCAGAACTTCTATAGCGCGATGGGCCATCATTTAATCCCCCTCTGTCTTTTGGTATAGCTACGGTAAAGATCGTATATTCCCCTTCTTTCGTCGAAAAAGTGATATATCCCCCTAAACCATCAATTGCTTCCTGAACAAGGCTCAAACCTATACCTGAATTGGTTTGATGGCTTTTCGTCGTAAAACCGTTCCGGAAAATCAGTTCGGTAACCTCCGAACCCATCCCTTTTCCATTATCTTCAACCTCTATGATCAACTCTTTACCCAAGTCCGTGACGAACAACGATACCCTTTTTTCCTCCCTTTCGTTTTCCCGCACAGCTTCGAAGGCATTATTGATGAGATTGCCGATGATCGTCACTAATAAATCCCGATCTATTTCAGACGGAATATCTTTAAAACTGCTTTCTCTATCGATGGTAAAATCAATTTTCAGCTCGCTGGCTAAACTTACCTTCCCTAAGATGAACCCCGCAATGATCGGATCGGGCACTTCCTTCATCAGAAAGTGAAGGAAGCCCTGGGTGACATCGACTTCCTTCGATATGAAATCCATTGCTTCTTTATATGAACCGAGTTGAATCAAGCCCAGCAGTGTATAAAGCCGATTGGAATATTCATGTGTCTGGGCCCTCAGCCCTTCTGCATACGCCTTTACATGTGACAGTTCTTGCAGGAGATTGGATAGCTCCGATTTATTTCTCAAACTTGCAACGGCACCGATGATTTCCCCCTGTCCATTCAAAATGGGAATCCGGCTTGCCAAAAAAACTTCACCGTCAATCATGAATTCCTGATCATACTCGGCCCGTGCCGTACTGACTACATCTAGCAAATGTGTATGCGTGATGACTTCTTCGATTTTTCTTCCGCGAAGCATGACGTCTTTAGGGATATGAAGGATTTTATGCGCCGTTTCATTGACGATGGTGATTTTCCCATGAACATCAATGGCAATGATGCCTTCATGAATGGATTCCAAAATGGCATGCTTCTCTTGAAACATCCAGGCGATCTCTTTCGGCTCCAGACCCAATATCGCCTTTTTTATATTGAATGAAATGAAAAAGGCTACCAATAAACCGCCGATTAATATAAAAGAGATAATCAAGACGATCTTTCTTTGTATACTGGACACTTCTTTTTCAATATCATCCTGTAGGTAGCCAACGGAGACGACACCAATGACCCTTTCATTGGCGATTATCGGGGATTTCCCCCTTATGGAAGGTCCCAATGTGCCAGTGGACTCCGTGATGATGGATTTCCCATCCCAAACCTCAGCGTTATCTCCCCCAACCATTTTCTTTCCGATCAGGTCGGGATTTGGATGGGACAGCCTTGTTTCATTTTCATCTCCTATCACTATGAATTCCGCATCAATCTGCCTGCGAATCCTTTCCGCGATGGGCTGGATGATTACAGAAGGATGATCCGTTCGAAAAGCTTGTTTAATTTCAGGCAGCAAAGAAACGGTCTGGGCAACCGACAATGCTTTTTCCCCTGTCTCCTGCTTCAGGTTATTTTCCAGGATATTTATGAAAATAACTTCAAAGATTCCACCCATTAAGATGATTAACGTACAGATGCCCAGCATCAACTTGGTGTGTAAACGCATTCAATCACCTCTACTTACATCATATAAAAAATAACCCCTTTAAAAAAGGGGTTATTTCGCAACATTCAGAAAATATCGATTAACCTTCAATATTGATGACAACATCCTTCCCTCTCTTCTTAAGTAAAACCGGAATGAGCAGCCATAATGCCGTTACGATCAGGAAGGTCAGCGAAAGCGGCCGAGTGAAAAACAAACTGTAATCCCCATCGGATATCGTCAGTGCCCTGCGCATATTGTTTTCTATCATCGGTCCTAAAACCAGGCCTAATACCAACGGGGCGATTGGATAATCATTTTTACTTAAGAAATATCCCAAGACCCCGCATCCTAATAATAGCAATAAGTCATAAGTCGATACTTGTACAGCATAAACACCAAAAATGGAAATTGCGATAATGATCGGAATCAAATATTTCTTTGGCGTTTCAATGATTTTCGCAAAAACCTTAACGAGCGGGAGATTAAGGATCAGCAGCATCAGATTCCCGATGAACATACTGGCGATAAGTCCCCAAGCCACCTGAGGATGGTCCTCGAATAATAATGGACCTGGCTGAACATTGTACATCATGAGCGCACCCATTAAAATCGCCGTTGTACCGGAACCCGGAATTCCCAGTGTCAATAATGGAATCATCGCTCCGCCAGATGCCGCATTATTGGCCGTTTCAGGGCCAGCCACACCTGCGATTGCCCCTGTACCGAATCTCCCAGGTTTTTTTGAAATCCGTTTTTCCATAAGGTATGAGAAGAAGGAAGCAAGAGTGGCCCCTGCCCCCGGCAGGATTCCTACAAAGAAACCTAAGAGCGATCCCCTCGCAATCGGCCCCGCAGATTCCTTGAATTCTTCTTTGGAAGGAAGCAAATTATTGATCTTTGCAATTTCCCCATCATCCTCGTCCTTTTCCAAGATTGTCTTGAATACTTCCCCAAGGGCGAATAGACCAACAGCGATTGTCAGGAATTCGATCCCTTGATACAGCCAAGGAAAGTCGAATGTAAAACGGGCGATCCCGGATACATTATCAATGCCTATCGTCCCGATCAACAAACCGCAAACCGTCATGATCAGTGCCTTGGTTACGGATTTTCCCGCAAGGCCGCTGACTGCCGCCAACCCTAGAAGCATGAGTGAAAAATACTCCGCAGGACCGAATTTAATGGCAATCGTCGATAATGGCTGAGCCAAGGCAATCATGGCGATAAGGGTGACGATCCCTCCTACGAAGGAACCGATCGCCGAAATGGATAAAGCACTCCCGGCTCTTCCCTTCTTGGCCATTTGATAGCCATCCAATGTGGTGACGACAGAAGAAGATTCGCCAGGTGTATTCAATAGAATTGAAGTTGTCGATCCTCCATACATCGCTCCATAATAAACACCTGCAAGTAAAATGATGGCGCTTGTGGCCGCTTGCTCTGGTGGAAGTCCCCCTGTAATCGAAGCGGTTACCGGAATCAAAAGAGCCACGCCGCTCATCGGCCCGATTCCCGGCAAAACGCCGACCGCCGTACCGATCAATACCCCGACAAATGCAAAAAGGATGTTATACCAAGTTAGTGCCGTTTCAAATCCATGCATTAAATAATCAAAAGTGCCCACTTCACATCCCCCTTCCTTTTATGAAAACCAGATTGGCCAACCCGGCAGTGTTCCCTTTAACACATTCACGAATAAATAATAGATGATTCCGGAAAATCCTGCGGAAATGATGAGCGATGCCACCCACTTATTCCGTTCCATCGTTTGAAAGCAAACAAACAAAAAGAGAAAGGTCGTAATGACATATCCTATCGTTTCCAATGTCAAAATATAAATCAAGGTGGAGAGCAGAATGATGATAAAGGGTTTATATTCCAGCTTTCCCTTACCCGATTCCTGCACCTTGCTCCGAAATGCCTCATAGAACAGGCGAATACTTAAAACAGCAAGAACAAGCCCCAATACAAAAGGGAAAATGTCCGGTCCTACCGAACTTCCATAAGAAGAACTGGCCAGTTTCCTGCTTCCTATCATGAACAGCACCCCGACAGCCAGAAAGGCTACAGATGCAAAGCGATCAAATTTCACGTCCATCCTAATCCCTCCATTTCAGAAAACAAGAAGAAGGTGAAAGCACCTCCTTCTCCCCGATTATTTTTCCATGCCTAAAGCTTCTAATAATTGCTGCACCTGTTTCTCCTGTTCTTCTAAAAACTTGCTGAATTCTTCACTATTTTTATATTCCTGTTCCCATCCTTGAACTTCCACTTCTTTTTTCCATTCAGAAGTTTCAACTAACTTCGCAATGGATTTGCCCCAAAATGTTTTCGCTTCTTCAGACATATTCTGAGGTCCAAAAACACCTCTCCAAATCGTGAATTCAGCATCAACACCCTGTTCCTTTGCCGTCGGTATGTCTTTCAGATCTCCACCCAAACGTTCAGTCGAGGTTACGGCCAACACTCTGATCTTTCCTGCTTTTAAAAATTCCCTGACACTGGATGCATCCGTTCCGATCACATCTGCATTACCGCCAAGCAATGCCGTAATCGCTTCCCCCCCGCCGTCGTACGAAACGTATTTAAGTTCGGTTGGATTCAAGCCATATTCATAGGCTGGAAGAATGGAAATCAAATGATCCATGGACCCCGGTGCAGATCCTCCTGCAAAGGTCAACTTACGCGGATCTTTCTTCACCGCTTCCAGCACTGATTTCAAATCCTTGAATTCAGAATCCGCCTTTACCACTATCGCCCCATAATCTTTTGTCAGCTGTGCCAAAGGAGTCGTATTTTTATATCCATAAGGACTGTTGCCTTCTTTTTTAAGGTTATTGATGATGACAGGCGGTGAATTCACGAACAGCATGTCATTATTATCCGCTTGCTGTGTTGCATAGTCCGCCATGAAGACAGCGCCCCCGCCGCCGGGTTTGTTTTCGACGGTCAATGGCTGGTTCACCAATTTCGTCTCACCCAAGACCTTTGTAAATGAACGGGCCGTTAAATCCCATCCCCCGCCTGCACCCGAAGGAGCAACGACCGTTATCGCTTTTTTCGGATAACCTGTATCTTCTTTCTTTTCTCCTGATGTCCCCGAACTGCTGCATGCACCTAAACTTAAAGCTAACGAACCTGCCAATAGTACCGCTGAAATCTTTTTACGAGAAAACATAGTAATCCCCCTTTTGAAAGCGTTTTCTTAATTTTACAAAAATATCTTCGCTTTCAATGATTGCCCAACTAAAATGCATAAATTCCAAAACCTTCATATTGTTCATAAAGTTTTATCGGGAGACATGGGAAAAAGGCCCCTCACAAAGAGCAGCCCTGCTAGAATAGTATTTTTGATAGATACACGACCATCGTTACCGTTATACTGCTAAATAAAGTCGACATCAAAACCGCCTGTGCCGCATACTCCGGATGGTTGTCATATTCCAAAGCGAATAATGCGCTGTTTCTTGATGTGGGAAATGAGCTTGCAATAAACAACCCTTGGGCGACAGTCCCTTCCAAGCCCAGCATGAGGATGATCAGGAAGGCGATGGATGGTGAGAGTATTAAGCGCCCCGCCAAGCTAAGGATAAGCGGAAGCGGGAAATGCGTTATTTTCAAATAGGCACTCTGTGCCCCTAATGTTATCAATGCAATGGCTATGAAGGCACTCGCGATATTATCAATCGGGGTCCATAAGAACAGAGGGATTTCAAAAGAAACTGAATGTAATATTAAACCAAGCAATAAAGCATAAATGACGGGGTTCTTCAAGAACTCGCGAATGGCACCCTTTGCACTTTTTGTATGGACGGAAACAGAATTCATCAATCCATAGGTATAGGTCAACAGGTTTTGAAAAATGATCACGATGACTTGGATCGACAGACCAAGGGGGTTTCCATTAAAAACCATCTGACTGACAGGTAACCCGAAATTGGCCGAGTTATTCAGGACTACACTATTTTTAAACGTGGCCGAAAGACTTTGATCAAACCTGGCTAGTTTCGCTACCACTGTACTCACGATGATGAGGCTTACTGCTTGAAGAGCAAGGAAGCTGAATATCTGGACGATCATCCCCCCGCCCAATTTGCTTTGATAGATATTGACAAAGCTAATGGCGGGCATGAGCAGGAAGTGATTCAATTTAGACAGCGTATTCATATCCAACTTGAATTTACGATGCAGAATGGCCCCCGCCCCTATAAGGAAAAAAACCGGTACAATCACATTCAATACAATCAGAAACAGGACACTCACTTGACTTCCTCTCCATTCCTTAGGCAAATTCCTGATGATTTACATCTCCCATCTATCATAATGCCGGGATGGCCATAATTAAAATACCAATAAATTATCGTTATCCATTCAAAAAAGGAATGATAAAAAAGCACAGAGGTTTCTGCGCTTCAGTTAAATATCCCTCATGAAATCGACGCCTTTGACAAATTCGACAAACTCTTTGACCAGTTTTAATTCCAGCGACTTTTCATGATATAACATCCATGTATTCCTGATAAGGGGATTACCTTGCTTGTCCTTAAGGTCCATTTGACGGAGGTTTTGGTCATTCTCCAATAAAACACTGGGGAGGATGCCATATCCCAGGCCATTCTTGACCATTTCCTTGCATGTATCCCCTTTGTCCACTTCCATCCCCACCAAAGGAGGTCCGGAAAAATTGTCTCTCCACCAATTATCGATCATTGTTTTCAAAAGGGCATCTGTCCCATAATCGATCCTCGGCAGGAAAGGCAGGTTCCGGACTTCGATTTCTTCCTTGGAAGCAATGCAAATCGTTTCCTCAAAAAGATGATGCCTTGATCCTGACCATTGATAATCCCCCCGAACAATCCCGACATGCACTTCTTCCTTATAAATGAGGTTCAGCACTTCTTTACTCCAGCCGGTTGTCACATGGAAATCCACTTTAGGAAATCGCTCACGAAAAATTTTCAGCAGGCCAGGCAGCTTATGCAGCGTAATATAGTTGGAAACACCCAGCCGTAATGTTCCACTGATCTCCTGACCCATATTGAATGCTGTCTCCTTTATCTGCCGGAGCCTGATCAGCATCTCATCTGCACAGATGGCCAAATATTCACCTTGAGGGGTGAACTGCACTCCCCTAGTTCCCCGCTCCACAATCTTCAGATTGAATTCCTTCTCTATTTGTTGAATCCGTTTCGTTAAAGAAGGTTGCGAGATATATAAACTTTGCGCCGTTTTAGTAATATTCCTATGTTCATGCAACACCTTTAAAATATGCCAATCCCTTTCGTTCATAACCCTTCCCCCGATACGAATTCCCTTGAATGTTTTATAAAAACTGTACCACAAAAGGCCTGTTGGATATATCCTTTTACAAATACAAAAAAGCCCAGCCAAACCGGCAGGACTTTCCGATAAGCATCCTTCCAGCGAAGGATGCTCAGTCATTCAATAGAATCCTTTCAGGACATGTGTAGATATTCAGCGAATCATTGCGAATGAACCCGACCGTCGTGATTCCCAATCCTTCAGCCAACTCCAAAGCCAATTCAGTTGGAGCGGACTTCGAGAGTATCAGTTCACAGCCGATTTTCGCCACTTTCAAAAGAATTTCCGATGAAATCCGGCCGCTGAACACGATCGCCTTCCCTTCCATCGAAATGCCATTTTTCAAGCAATGGCCGTATATTTTGTCCAAGGCGTTATGCCGTCCGATGTCCATCCTGCTTAATACGAGCCCATTGGCATCACATAAAGCAGCATTGTGGACTCCGCCCGTATTCTGGAAAGTGACAGCAGAATTTTGTAAATCCTTCATCAAGCGGAAGCAGTCATCAGGAGTCAGTTTCACCGAAACATCATCCATTTTCTTGGCAGTCAATGCATCATTTACAAAGACGAAACCTTGTCTGCTCATTCCGCAGCATGATGTAATATACCGCTTATTTTGAAAGTCCTGGAAGTAGGGATTCACTTTATCCGTCTTCACATGAACAAAGCCTTCTTTTTCCTGAACCCAGACTTCTTTTATCTCATCATATTTTTTGATGATTCCTTCCGAAGCCAAATAACCAATCACCATATCCTCGATGTATTCAGGTGTACAAACCATCGTGACGAATTCCTGGCCATTTATTTTGACAGTAACGGGATGCTCCGTTACGATCGCATCTTCCGTCCGCTCGATGTTACCTTTGGTTATCCGGATGATGTCCCTCTTGATTTCAATCGCTTTCATGTTCCCACTCCTTTTACTATCCAGGAGCCAATTGACCAAATGTAAGGAACATGGTCAATGCCCGTTGAGTTTGTCCGCTATATTCTTATCAAATACGAATACGGAAATCGCTATGTTTTCCTTGATTTTGATGTCTGAAAACAAATGGAGCAGTTTAGCTCCAACCAGATCTTCCATTCCATCGGGAGGACTCTCCGAATACACATCCTGAACCATTTTGGTTCGTGCAGAATGGACCATATCCCTTCCTTCCTCCGATCTTGATATGAACATTTCCGTAGGAGTCAAATTTCCATATAACGTAGAAACGGCCATATTTTCCACGAAAACCGTGTGTATGCGTTCTGGTCCTTTACCGAATAGTTCCTTGCGCAGCTTACGAATCATATCATTGAATTCATGGATAACTTTTGACACCGTTGCGTCACTCCATTTCAAGAAAAATTAAGTTCTCAATTTTCTTATCATAAATCAACGCGAAGAAAAACGAAAGGAATTTGGGAATGATACCCTCTTTCCAGGATTGTTTCTTTTCATGATAAAAGGTATAATATCAATGATGAAAGTTGGGAGCATGATAGTGTACTGTTGTGTCCTATCTTTTTTAAAATTATCCATTATGGTATGGATTGGTATATTGGCAAGCTTTGCTATTAAACTATTCCACCATGACCTACATTTCCGTTCAGAGACGGAGGTGTAATCATGGTGGTTTTTTTGCGTCTTTTGGCTATAAAAGGGGGAAATATAATGATCGATTCAAACATCACCATCACAATCAACGGGAAGGCTTATACCGCTAATGAAGGTGCGACAATACTGGAGGTCATCAACCAAAATGAGATGGCCCATCCACAGATTTGTTATGTTCCTGAGGTGGATCCGATCCAAACATGCGACACATGCATCGTCGAAGTTAATGGGAAACTCGTCCGGTCATGTTCGACAAAAGCAGTGAGCAGCATGGATATAGCCTTGGACTCAAGCAAGGCAAAAGAAGCCCAAACCGAGGCCATGGACCGGATACTGGAAAACCATTCTTTATACTGTACTGTATGTGATAATAATAACGGAAATTGCAAACTACATAACACAGCAGAATTAATGGAAATTGAACACCAAAAATATCCTTATACACCGAAAGTGGAATTGGGTGCCGTCGATATGTCCCATCCATTTTACCGCTATGATGCCAATCAATGCATCGCATGCGGGCAATGTGTTGAAGTGTGCCAAAATCTTCAGGTCAACGAGACGCTGTCCATCGACTGGGAAGCAGAACGCCCTCGGGTAATATGGGATGAAGGAACGGAAATCAATAACTCATCTTGTGTAGGCTGCGGACAGTGTGTAACGATTTGTCCATGTAATGCATTAATGGAAAAATCGATGCTTGGCGAAGCTGGTTTCATGTCAGGCTTGAAAAACGATATGCTGGAACCGATGATCGACCTTGTCAAAGAAGTGGAACCTGGATACAGCGGGATTTTTGCCATTTCGGAGATTGAAGCGGCAATGCGAGAGACACGGACGAAGAAGACAAAAACGGTCTGTACGTTCTGTGGGGTAGGGTGCACATTCGAAGTCTGGACAAAAGGCCGTAAAATCCTTAAAGTCCAACCTACTCATGAAGCACCCGTCAATGCGATATCCACATGTGTCAAAGGGAAATTCGGTTGGGACTTCGTAAATTCGGAAGAACGTTTGACAAAGCCCCTGATTCGGAAAAACGGAAGATTCGTTGAATCAAGCTGGGATGAAGCACTTGATTTGGTTGCGTCCAGACTGGGTTCGATCAAACAGCAATACGGCGGAAATTCAGTAGGCTTCATTTCCTCATCCAAGATCACGAATGAAGAAAACTATGTCATTCAAAAACTGGCACGGCAAATGTTCGAAACGAATAACGTCGACAACTGCTCGCGTTACTGTCAATCCCCGGCAACAGACGGACTGTTCCGTACAGTCGGCATGGGCGGAGATGCTGGTACGATCAAGGATATCGCCGCAGCAGGACTTGTCATCATCGTTGGGGCTAACCCGGCAGAAGGACATCCCGTACTGGCGACACGCGTTAAACGGGCACACAAGCTTCACGGACAAAAGCTGATTGTAGCTGACATCCGCAAAAACGAAATGGCCGAACGTTCCGACATCCATATCAGCCCAAAACAAGGAACGGATCAAGTCTGGTTGATGGCGGTTACAAAATATATGATCGATCAAGGCTGGCATGATCAAGAATTCATCAATGAAAATGTTAACTTCTTCGACGATTATAAAGAAGTACTTGAGAAATATACCCTGGAATATGCAGAAACACATACAGGTATTTCTAAAGAAACATTGATCCAAATAGCTGAGGCCATTCGCGATGCAGACGGTACATGCATTCTTTGGGGTATGGGCGTAACACAAAACACCGGTGCCTCCGATACTTCGGCGGCAATTTCCAACCTGCTATTGGCTACGGGTAACTACCGTCGTCCAGGAGCGGGAGCCTATCCGCTTCGCGGCCACAACAATGTACAGGGCGCTTGCGATATGGGTACCCTTCCAACATGGCTTCCGGGATATCAGCATGTTACCGATGACGTGGCACGTGCTAAATTCGAAAAAGCTTATGGAGTGAAAATCGCTGGCCAACCAGGCTTGAACAATATTGAAATGCTTAAAGCGATAGAAAAAGGCGACATGAAGGCGATGTATCTTGTAGGTGAAGATATGGCACTTGTTGACGCGGATGCCAACCATGTCGATAAAGTGTTATCCGGATTGGACTTCTTTGTTGTCCAGGATATTTTCCTTTCAAGGACAGCCCAATATGCCGACGTGGTATTGCCCGGAGCTCCATCTCTTGAAAAAGACGGAACGTTCACCAATACGGAGCGCCGTGTACAGCGATTATATAAAGCCCTTCCCACTATGGGAGATTCTAAGGCGGATTGGGAAATCACCCAAGAAATCGCCAACCGCTTAGGTGCGAATTGGAATTACTCTCACCCTAGTGAAATCTATGACGAAATGGCAAGCCTGTCACCGATATTCAGCCAAGCGAATTACGAAGTGCTGGAAGGATGGAACAGCTTCCTCTGGGGGAGCCATGATGGATCAAGCACGCCCCTTCTTTATGTAGATGGCTTCAACTTCCCTGATAAAAAAGCGCGCTTTGCACTGGCTGACTGGGTGGAACCTCATAAATTCCCGGAAGAATATGACCTTCATATCAATAATGGACGCATGCTGGAGCATTTCCATGAAGGCAATATGACGAACAAGTCCAATGGAATCCAATCGAAAGTACCTGATATTTTCGTCGAGGTTTCACCAGAACTTGCCAAAGAACGTAAAGTCAGTGATGGCGGACTCGTTCGCTTGGTGTCTCCATTCGGGGCCGTTAAGTTAAAAGCATTGATCACAGACCGTGTTAAAAATAATGAGCTATTTTTACCGATGAACTCCGTCGATAAAGACTCTGCCATCAACTTCCTGACCGGTCCCATCTATGATCGACGCACAAGCACGCCTGCTTACAAACAGACGATGGTCCGCATGGAAGTATTAAGCGCAAGCGGAGACGTTCCATTACCGGGTACCAATCCACGGAACAAAAAACGTCATCCTCAAAATGGTGTCGAGGTTGAACGTAAGTGGGCCCGTCCAGGGTATGTTCACTTAACGGATAATTAAACAAGGAGGGTGAAGATCATGGCAGCTCCTATAACGGAAATCCATAATCCCATTACTGAGGAAGAGATAAAACTACAAAAACTGGAGGAACTGAAAACGCTGATTACCGATAATGAAGATGCCTTGAACAATATGTTTAAAATCGTCAATGAACTGAATGACTCGGGAGTATTCGAAGCCGCGACCTCCATGCTTCAAGGAAAAGAACAAATTGCGAAAATCGCACTTCAACAAATCACAAGGCAACCTGTAACAAACCTGATCAATACCCTTATGGGTGCAACAGGAGCCTTGATGAACGCCGATGCCGCACAATCCACGAAACTGCTGAACAGTGCACTTGCAGGAATTGATGAAGGAAACAAATTCCTTCAGGCCGATAAGAAGATCGGTGTTCTGGAATTAATGAAAACATTGAATGATCCAGACATAAACAGGGCGATCGGCTTTGGCGTCCACTTCCTCAAGGGAATGGGCAAGGAATTAAAAGAATAGAAACGGAACAAAGACTCAAGAGAAGCTTCTTTTGAGTCTTTTTCTATCATAGGGCTTAGTTGCTGCAAAACTGCTGAAAGTGCAGCGTTGGATAAGATTAGCATTGGAGTGGATGTTGGATGTGTAATGAATCAAGAAGATAAAATTAAGGGCAAAAGAATTACATCTAGTCTCAGTAAAAATTTCCAAAATGTTGATGTGAATATAAAGAAATGAGTTAAAGTCATTCATCAAAATACAGGCTGTACACCCTCCCCTTATTCGCACCACTGCTTGTCAGATTCAATGATTGCAAGATCCTCGTTGCACTGGATGAAGAGGAAATGTTTAAAAAGTTCCTCAACTGCCGATTCGTTATGGTCGGGCCTAATAGATAAAAATAATCTCGTAAAGCCGGGATATGTGCTTTTTTACTGGAGAGTTGGCATTGATTGCAAAGCCATGTGCCATGCCTTCTAAATAATTTATTGCCCTTACAATTCTCACAAATCACTCCTTTAATTAGGTCCTTTTCGGTAAGATTGTATCGTTCCAGAATGGAAAAGTCCGCATCGATGTGGAGTTTATTCATTACGCGAATTGCTTTCTTCAAATCTTTCTCACTAAAACTGGATTCTGTTATGGAATGCTCCATTTGATTAATTTTATCGGGAAGTGCATCGCGATGGATAACTTTATAGTGGAGTTCATGGTTTTCAAGGGCTGTACGGATGATGGTTTGGGGATTACTGATGACAATCAATGAAAGGATGGGCAGTGAGGGAAAACCGTTTTTCAAGAACCAATTGGTCAATTGTGATTCCTGGCGGCTGACTTGTATGATGGGATCTGGAAAGGCCGTTTCTTTTCCTTCTATCTTTCGAATGAGCTGATTGAAATGCGGATCAAAATAGATCGACCCTGCAATGTTCTTCACTTCAATGATAAGCGCATATTTCTTGGAGATTAATAAGGTATCCAGCAAAAAATCGGGATTGATCCTGAAGCCTTAAATCGTGGAAGATGAAATGGCTTTTCGGTTCAAGAAAGCTTAATGGAAAATCAATGGAACATTCCCCTTTATAGCCCGCTTCCCTTTTATTGAGATCGTTCATGATTAAGGGAACTTTAGGGTGATTCGGAGGAAGCCTGCACGCTAATGCACGTAATTTGCGGACGGCAAGAGGAACTTTTCTTTTTTTTACAATCAATTTCATCGCTCCAATCCTATTTTCTTCAAAAGGATTCTACAGCAAATGATTGAAATTGTACAGTTTATCTGCGAAATCGGGAATATATCTTCGAAACTGGAGATATATCAACGAAAAATTCTGATATATCTGCGAATTATTCGATTTATCGATTTTTCGACAAAAACGACGAAAAAAAACCAAATAAAAAACCACCAATATATGTATTGGTGGAGACGGTGGGAGTCGAACCCACGTCCAGACATAACGGCACTTAAGCTTCTACGAGTGTAGTCGATATATTCGCATTTCGCGAACTCATTAGCCTATCGACAGGCGGCAGAGCAGCTAGTCTGATTGGTCTCTTCCTTCATCCTCAGACGGTGGATTCCGGCGTATCCCACTTAGAGTGAGTCCCTTACCCTACCACGTGGGCCATGGAGGGAGGAACAGCTATCGACTGTTATTAAGCAGCGAAAGCTAGGTTGTTGTTTTGTTTGCCAGTTATAGGCGTTGACGTTTTAACGAGGCCGATCCCCTCGACTCGCAACTTAAGCTCGAACTATCCCTGTCGAATCCGTAACGTCCCCATGATAGAAATGGAGCGTACGAGAGAAGAATAGTCAGCAAGTTGGCTGATATTCAATTGTCATCGGTACAGGATTAATTATAACAGATTGGTTCAAAAAATCAATTGTAAGGTCTTGGCAGTTTTACATCTTCTGACGATCACGGAAAGCACGTTCAATATCACGCTTCGCTTCCTTCTTCTTCAGGTCATCACGCTTGTCATATTGTTTCTTCCCTTTTCCAAGTCCGATTAAAACTTTGGCAAAGCCATTCTTTAAATACATTTTCAACGGGACGATGGTGTAACCTGTTACCTTTGTTTCCCCGATCAGTTTACTGATTTCTTTCTTATGCAAAAGAAGCTTCCGTGTCCGTAACGGATCATGGTTAAACTGGTTTCCCTGCTCATAAGGGCTGACATGCATATTATGAAGATAAACTTCACCATTTTCTATTTTAGCGAAGGCATCCTTCAAATTCACTCGGGCCGCACGGATTGCTTTGATTTCGGTCCCTTTTAAAACGATTCCTGCTTCAAACGTTTGTTCAATAAAGAAATCATGATACGCTTTTTTATTTTGTGCTAGTTGTTTACCTGAGCCTTTTGGCATCTAACTCTCCCCTTTTTTACATCCAATCGCGGCGAGAGGATGGAATGATCATCCCCCCGCCTGAATCTTTATCTCTTTTTAGGTTTTCTCTTGCGCTTGGCAGCTGGCGCATTTTCAAAGAATTTTTTCTTCTTTTTCGATTTTCTTCCAGAAGAAGTCGAATCTCCATTACGGTCGCCGCCTTTTCCTTCCTTACGTCCCCCATTGCCGCCTCGGCCGCGTTTGCGTTCACCTGAATTGGCTTTGAATATTTTCTTCTCGCCGGATGGACGCGGACGGCTTACCTTCATGCCGATAATTTCAAAATCGATGGCGCGTTCCTCTTTATTGACGTTGGAAACCCGTACGTCGATTTCATCGCCAATCCGGAACACATTACCGGTACGTTCCCCGATCATTGCTAGCTGACGCTCATCGAAGCGATAATAATCATCCGTCATGAAGCTGACATGGACAAGTCCTTCAATCGTGTTCGGCAGCTCGACGAACATCCCGAAATTGGTGACTGAACCAATGATCCCGGTATATTCCTCGCCGATTTTATCCAGCATGTATTCCGCTTTTTTCAGATCATCCGTTTCCCGCTCGGCATCGACTGAGCGACGTTCACGTTTCGATGTATGATCGGCAATCTCAGGTAAATTGGCATTCCATTTCTCCTTCGTAGCTTCATCCATTTTACCTTCCACCAAGTAGGTCCTGATCAGCCTGTGCACGATCAAATCCGGGTAACGGCGAATCGGCGATGTGAAATGTGTATAAAACTCAGCAGATAAACCAAAGTGGCCTAAGCTCTCCGGATCATATTTCGCCTGTTGCATGGAACGAAGCATGACGGTGGATATGACCGTTTCTTCCGGCTTACCGGCAACCGCCTCAATGATTTCCTGTAACGCCTTAGGATGGACGTCATTGGCCGATCCCCTTACAATGTATCCGAAGTTCGTAATGAATTCGAAGAAACGCTGCAGTTTTTCCGGCTTTGGATCTTCATGAATACGGTAAATGAACGGTAGGTCAAGACGGTGGAAATGCTCAGCAACGGTTTCATTAGCTGCAAGCATGAACTCTTCAATCAGCTTTTCCGCAACCGACCTTTCACGTAAAACCACATCAGTCGGATGGCCCTCTTCATCAACGATGACTCTTGCTTCATTGAAATCAAAGTCGATTGCACCGCGGTTCATCCGGTTCTTGCGAAGGATGGCCGCTAGCTTCTCCATGTCCTGGAACATCGGCACCAACGCTTCATAGCGTTCAAGCTGTTCTTCATCTTTATCGACAAGGATTTTGTTCACATTGCCATATGTCATACGTTCCGTCGTCTTAATGACACTTTCAAAAATATCATGGTTGACGACTTTGCCATCCGGCGTGATTTCCATTTCACATGAGAGTGTAAAACGATCGACTTGTGGGTTCAAGGAACAAATGCCATTCGATAAACGATGCGGGATCATCGGGATGACCCTGTCCACCAAATACACGCTCGTCCCTCTTTCCAGGGCTTCCTTATCGATTGGAGAACCTTCCTTCACGTAATGACTGACATCAGCAATATGAACGCCCAGCTTGTAATTGCCATTCTCAAGCTTGGAAACAGTGACGGCATCATCCAGATCCTTTGCATCCGCTCCATCAATCGTAACCAAAACATCATTACGCAAGTCCCTGCGGTTGCCAATTTCACTTTCTTGAATGGTATCGGAAACGGCATTGGCCTGCTCCATGACGTCATCCGGGAACTCCATCGGCAAACCATACTTATGGATCACGGAAAGAATATCGACACCAGGATCATTTTTATGGCCAAGAATCTCAATGACTTCACCTTCGGCACTTATGCGTCCCTCAGGATAAGAAGTAAGCTTGACGACAACCTTATGTCCCTCTACCGCTCCATGTGAAGCATGCTGTGGAATGAAGATATCGTTTGCGATCTTTTTATCATCAGGGATGACGAAACCAAAACTTTTACTTTCGGAGTATGTACCGACCACTTGTGTAATTCCGCGTTCAAGTATTCTGATGACCGTGCCTTCTTGCCTTGAGCCCGATGTTTCCGAAGATACCCGTACCATGACGACATCTCCATGCATCGCTGTGCCCGTTTCATTTGGCGGAATGAAAATATCATCCATTCCCGGGTTGTCTTCAGGTGTGACAAAGGCAAACCCCTTTGCGTGCCCCGTTAATTTACCGCGGAACAAATTCATTTTTTGCGGCAGGCCGTAACGATTGCTCCTCGTTCTGACCACCAATCCCTTTTCTTCCATTTTTACTAAAGCCTTAACGAAATTCTTGAAATCTGCCGAGTCTTCGATTTTCAAAGCCTCTTCCAGTTCTTGTACCGTTAGCGGCTTATACGCTTCATCCGTCATGTATGTCAGAAGCTTATTAATATGTTCTTGAATGTTATCTTCCATGAAAACCCTCCTATTCAGGGTATATTTTTGTTATTCGGACCAATCCAGGCTTTCTAAAAATTCCAATACATCTTCATGCAGCTCGTCTTTTTCTTTATCAAGGGTTATGACATGACCGGATTCTTCATACCACTTGATTTTTTTGACCGGTGATTCTACGGAATCAATAATAATATCGGCACTTTTTGGATTGATAACATCATCATGCCGGCCCTGCACGACAAATGTCGGAGCATAAATAAGATCGACGTGCTCCCGTACATCCGTTATCAATTCCTGAAGGGCTTTCAATGTATTCATCGGTTTATCGGCAAGGAGGTCCATTTCAAGCTCTATTTGCTCTTGAGTTTTTCCTTCATACTTCTTAAATTCTCTGGCGTACTCCAATACTCCTTTAAACATCATTTCTTCACTTTTGATATACATAGGCGCACACATTGTTACGATACCCTTTATAGGTACAGTGTAACCTAATTTAAGAGAAAATACGCCTCCTAATGAGAGTCCGGCAACAGCAATTTCTTCATGGCCTTTGCTTTTCAGGAAATCATAGCCCATCATGACATCTTTCCACCAATCTTCCGGACCTGTTTTCACCAGCTCCTCTGGGGGAACGCCATGCCCTTCATAGTGCGGGGCATGGCAGGTGTATCCCTGTTTCTCCAAGTAACGGCCCAGCATCCGTACATCCGCTGAATTCCCCGTGAACCCATGTAAAAGTAAGACAGCCCTTTTTCCGCCTTCAAAAGTAAAGGGCTGCTGCAGCTTGATTTTCATGACCTTAAACTCCTTTATCAGTAAATAGAATTTCAAAAAATCCCTATCCTATAATTAAGTACTAAAATCACTATATCTATTCATGCAACTATTGTGCAAAGAAAAAAGCCTAGCTATTTAGCTAGACTCATTTTTGATCCATTACACATCAAAGTATGCAACAAGTAAAGTTAAAGCAAAGAATAGAATCGCCAATACTATTGTCGCACGATGTAAAACCAGGTCCAAACCGCGTGCCTTTTGCTTTCCGAATAACTGCTCAGCACCGCCGGCAATCGCACCTGATAAACCTGCACTCTTACCTGATTGAAGCAATACCGTCACAATGAGGGCGATACTGACAATCACTAAAAGCGTTATGAGAAATGCATGCATGCAATTACACCTCCTGAAGAACCAATAAACAATTACTTTAACTTTACCACACCCAATAAATATCCACAATCTTTGTTATACTATGATGGTAAGAATTCCTAAAAACCCATAGTCATTTATTTTCTTTTTGAATCAAAGTTTGAGATAATTTGCATAAATAGAGAAAGAGGTGTCAACATGTTTAAGTCCATACTACGGATTCTTGATCTCCTGACCATCCTATTCTCGGCGGTTGCCGGCTATTCTTTATGGGCAGGCGGAAGCAATTTCATCAGCGTCCTATTAATCATCCTATCACCGCTTCTATTGCTGCTGGCAAAGTATCACGGAAATCGATACTTATTATTTGCTGCATATATCACGACAACCGTTTATTTTACTGCTATTATTTATAATGGACTTTCCAATAGCGGTATCGACTTTTTCCAATCAAGCTTCCATGTCCTCCTGATCGGGGCAGCAGCCGCCTTGCTGAGCGTCATAGCGGCGGTCATTGGGTTCGGGACCAATACCCTTACGATTCTTTGGTTATCGCTTCACGCCCTTGTCACATTCGAGACAATCAGGATGTCATCCGGTTTCCTTTCGAGCTTTTGGTCTGATCCCGTCGTGGAAACCGCAATCCGTAACGATTATCCATTTTTACTGATGGTCGTCTGGATTGGCTTATTTCTTGATAAGTATCAAAGTGAATTAACAAGGGATTACTTATCACGATAATTTTCAAAACTACTTTTATTGGAAATCTTATATTAAAAGCAAGGGGCCTTTCATATGTTAAAACCTATATTTGCAGCAACCGCTCTATCATCTTTCATTCTGATGGCTGGCTGTTCATCCGACCTGACAAGCGAGCATGAAAAAGAGCAAAAAGAAGAACAACCGAGCTCCCAGGAGACTGAGAAGGAGACTGAGACCGACAAGAATAATGATTCAAAAGAATCGGCCCAACGCCAGGTGGAAGTTGATGAAACGGCTAAACCCGGACAGGCTGGCCTTCAGACATTAGCCCATCCGGAAGGCATTCCTGTACTTGTCAATAAACAATACAGCCTGCCTGAAGATTACAAACCTGCTGACCTCATCTACCCAAAAGTGGATTTCATCTTTCAAGATAAAATTGAAAAAAGAATGATGCGAGAGGAAGCGGGAAAGGCACTTGAAGTAATGTTCCAGGCTGCCGAAAAAGAAAACATGCACTTTGCCGGCGTTTCCGCTTATCGCTCTCACCAAAGACAGATCGAGGTCTTTAATAACTATGTGGCTAAGGACGGAGAAGAAAAGGCGAAAACCTACAGTGCAATGCCTGGGACAAGCGAGCATGAAACGGGCCTGGCGATTGATGTCACGACCCACGATGGGGCATGCGCTGCCCAAGACTGCTTCGGTGATACGAATGAAGCGGCCTGGCTTGCTGAACATGCACATGAATACGGATTTATCATCCGCTACCCTGAAGGCAAGGAAAACATCACGGGTTATAAATACGAACCATGGCACATCCGCTATGTTGGTGTCGCTACCGCAACTGAAATCTTTGAAGCGAAGATTACATTAGAAGAATACTATAATGCCGTACCAGTGGAAGCTGTATCGAATAAATAAAAAAAGGTGCCCGGATGCGGCACCTTTTTTTATTAATCAAACGTTTGATTAAATGGTCTTATCTATCTTGAATCCAGCTGGAATCATGTCTAAGATGTAACAATCCCCATCTTTTCTATAAGAGAATGATGTAACTTTAAGGTTTGATAACAGTTCGAAATGAACCGGAGGGGACTGTACTTTCATAGTCACTTTCGCTGACTTCATAAGGTTTGGGTAAAGCAATAACCTGAAAATTCGAATCATGCTTTACCTTTGGAAGCTTATATTCAAACACTTTTCTTTCACCGGGGTTAACTGCCACATTTCCTACTAACTGATCATTTTCCAACGGAATCTGCTGCCATTGATTTAATGCAATGATATTGTAATTTTCCTTTTTTTCACCAACATTCCCAACAGATATGAAAACATGTTCACCACTTCTTGCTGCAGACAGGATATGCAGTTCCTCTTTTTGCTTGCTGACAAATATGGTATCGTTTGGGCCTTTTTTAATCGTGTCATCTGGAATTAAACCAGCAGCTGCTTTTGGATTGTCCCCGTTGCTCTTAACCATATAACGCATAGGTAACACTTCTTGCAATGTATGCATTCTTGATATATCTAATTTATCTATTAAATAATTTGGTTTTTTAATTATAAGATAATCTATTTCTTTTGTACTATTGTTAGTGGTAACACTCAGATTAAACTCGATACTTTTATTTGGCTTGGCATTAAAAGTATAAACACTGTATTGCTTTCCTTCAACTGTGAAGGGTGTTTGTTCAAAGTTACTAAGGACTATTAAGGCATATTCTCTTTCCACTTCTATAAAATTTGAGAGAGAAAGAGTATACTCGAGCTTATTATTTTTCGGTTCTAGAGCACTTCCATTATTCATTACTTTTCCATCCGCATCTAACAAGCCGTAGGAGATGGTATTGGAGCCTTCCTTAAAACTAGGCTGTACACCTTTTGTGATTTCATCAGACATTTTATTGTAAAAAATCCATCCTGAGATTCCAATCAATAAAAGGGACATTGCTATCAAAAGCTGTTTTTTCATATCATCATTGCTCCTAAATAAAGTTAAGGCTAACATCAGTTAGCCTTAACTTTTCTTATATTTAAAATTTATCCTTAGTTTCATGTACTACTGTTTTATAACTCTTCTTTACATAAGTATGATTGCCAAAAGCAGTTGCAGGAATATTATTAGATTTATCAGTATAGGTAGCTCCAGCATATGTTGAATTTTTCTGAGAATCTGTTTTTCGTCCTTTTAATCCTCCCTTACTGCTATATACCCTAACTTTAGCAGAGATAGTATCTTCTTTTACTGCTGCTGATGAAGTAGCGGTTGCGCTTGTTGGAGAACCAAATATTGGATTTCTCGCCTTTACTTTGGAACTACATTTAATTTTTTTACCTGATGTTTCACCTGAAATGCCTGAGGTTAGGCTGCTGACTTCTGATAAACTAGATATGTTAGTAACGGTCGTTTCTGATTCTATTTCTGCTGCAATTGTACTATTTCCAATTGATAAACTAGCAAAAACTGTACCCACGAAAAATAATTTCTTAAGCAAAATTATTTTTCATCTCCTTTAATATGTAATAGTAGTTTCATCAACCTATATTTAGTTTATGAAATATTTACCAATATATTTATATTATACCATTTTAACTATATATTGAAATTAAAACTTAATAGTCTTGACATATTATTGTTTTATCCATGCAAGCACATTATAGTAAAAGACTGTATCTCCCCCCATATTGAATGCACACTTCCCCCTCATAAACATAAAAAAACCTCCCATTCACATTGAATGGGAGGTGAAAAGAAATTACTGTGCAGAATCCATCTTCTCGTCAGAAGCGGAATCCCAAGATAATTACTTCTTCAAGTTATAGAAAGATTTCAAGCCGCCATATACAGCCAAGTCACCAAGTTGGTCTTCGATGCGAAGAAGTTGGTTGTATTTAGCGATACGGTCCGTACGGGACATGGAACCGGTTTTGATTTGTCCTGCGTTTGTTGCAACGGCGATATCAGCGATCGTTGCATCTTCCGTTTCACCTGAGCGGTGGGAAACGACTGCAGTGTAGCCTGCGCGTTTAGCCATTTCGATTGCATCAAACGTTTCGGTCAGTGTACCAATTTGGTTCACTTTGATCAGGATGGAGTTACCGATGCCTTTTTCGATGCCTTCAGCCAATTTTTTCGTGTTCGTTACGAAAAGATCGTCACCAACAAGCTGAACTTTAGAACCGATGCGTTCCGTTAGAAGCTTGTGGCCATCCCAGTCATTTTCATCCAGGCCGTCTTCGATGGAGATAATAGGGAATTCATTCACTAGCTCTTCATAGAAAGCAACCATTTCTTCGGATGTAACACCATTGCGGCCTTCGCCTGCAAGATCATATTTGCCTGTTTCTTTGTTATAGAATTCAGATGAAGCCACGTCCATGCCAAGGTAGATATCTTCGCCTGCTTTGTAGCCAGCTTTTTCAATTGCCTCGATGATGACTTGAAGCGCTTCACGGTTTGAACCAAGGTTTGGCGCAAAGCCGCCTTCATCGCCGACTGCCGTATTCAAGCCTTTGGCTGAAAGGACAGATTTCAAGGCATGGAATACTTCTGCACCCATACGAACTGCTTCTTTGAAGCTAGGAGCTCCTACAGGAAGGATCATGAATTCCTGGAAGTCAACATTGTTATCGGCATGTGATCCGCCGTTAATGATGTTCATCATTGGAGTCGGAAGTTGTTTCGCATTGAATCCTCCAAGATAACGATATAATGGTAAACCTGAAAATTCAGCAGCAGCATGGGCAGCAGCCATTGATACACCAAGAATTGCATTAGCTCCCAAGTTACCTTTGTTTTCAGTGCCATCCAATTCAATCATAGTAAGGTCAAGGCCTGCTTGGTTCGTTACATCCAAACCGATGACAGCTTCAGCAATGATATCATTTACATTATCGACTGCTTTTTGTACCCCTTTACCCAGGTAGCGAGATTTATCCCCGTCACGAAGCTCAACCGCTTCGTGTTCTCCTGTTGAAGCACCTGATGGTACGATTGCACGTCCGAAGTATCCGGACTCTGTTTGGATTTCTACTTCTATTGTTGGGTTACCACGTGAATCTAGCACTTCGCGTGCATATACATGTTCGATGTACGGCATTATAAATCTCTCCTTTTCCTATTCACAATTTTATTTAGATAATAGGGATTCCCCTGTCATTTCAACAGGTTTTTCGACTCCAAGCAAATCAAGCATCGTTGGAGCTAAATCGCCTAAGATACCACCTGTTCTTAATGTTACCTGATTTTTAGTGATAATGACAGGAACGGGATTCGTAGTATGGGCTGTCATCGGGTTGCCTTCTAGCGTTACTACTTCATCAGCATTCCCATGGTCAGCGGTGATGATCGCTGTACCGCCTTTTGAGACGATTAAATCGACAATCCTGCCTAGGCATTCATCCACTGTTTCAATCGCTTTAATGGTAGGCTCAAGCATCCCTGAATGACCGACCATATCCGGGTTGGCAAAATTCAGTAGAATGGCATCAAAACGGTCAGCCTCAATTTGTTCCACCAATGCATCCGTCACTTCATAAGCACTCATTTCCGGTTGTAAATCATATGTAGCGACTTTCGGAGAATTAATTAAAATCCTCTCTTCACCAGGAAACTTCTCTTCACGTCCGCCGCTCATGAAAAACGTCACATGCGGATATTTTTCAGTTTCGGCGATACGAAGCTGGGTAAGCTGGTTTTGGGAAAGTACTTCCCCTAATGTATTATCAAGATTTGTCGGATTAAATGCAACATATCCGTCAACTGTTTCTGAAAAATGTGTCAAGCAGACAAAATGGAGATGCTTCGGATGTCCAGGACCGCGGTCAAATGAGCGGAAATCCTCATTCGTGAACGTATTGGAAATCTGGATCGCCCGGTCTGGACGGAAGTTATAAAAGATTACGGCATCATCATCTTTAATCGTTGCCACCGGTTTACCGTCTTCCGCCGTTATGACTGAAGGTATCACGAACTCGTCGAAAATTCCATGTTCATACGAATCCTCGACACATTCCATCGCAGAAGAGTAAGCTGGGCCATCACCATACACCATCGAACGGTAGGATTTCTCCACACGTTCCCAGCGCTTATCACGGTCCATCGAATAATATCTTCCGGAAATGGTCGCAAACTGACCAACACCGATTTCCTTCATTTTCGCTTCCGCTTCCTTAATATAACCCTGTGCCGTTTTCGGTCCGACATCACGGCCATCTAAAAATGCATGTACATATACATTTTTAACTCCTTCTTTAGCGGCCAATTTCAAAAGGGCATACATATGATCGATATGACTATGCACGCCGCCATCTGAAAGAAGACCGAAAAGATGAAGGTCCGTGCCTTTTTTCTTGGTATGGCTCATGGCATCGACCAAAGTTGGGTTTTGTGCAAACTCACCTTCACGTATTGCCAGGTTCACACGGGTCAGGCTTTGATAAACGATCCGTCCTGCCCCGATATTCAAATGGCCCACTTCCGAGTTCCCCATTTGACCGGCAGGCAAGCCGACCGCTTCCCCGCTTGCAGTTAAATGGGAGTGCGGATACTGTTCCCAATATCGGTCAAAGTTCGGTTTTTTCGCATGAAAAACAGCATTGCCCTTTTCTTCGTTACGGCAGCCAAAACCGTCTAAGATGATAAGTGCCACAGGCGACTTACTCATAGTGACCAGCCTCCAGCAATTGTAAAAATGAATCGGATTTCAAGCTAGCACCGCCAACCAATGCACCGTCTATATCAGGTTGTGCCATGTACTCTTTAATATTTTCAGGTTTTACACTGCCACCGTACTGAATGCGGATGGCTGCCGCTGCTTCATTTGAAAATTTGTCGGCAACGACTGAGCGGATATGCGCACAAACTTCGTTAGCATCTTGAGCAGATGACGATTTTCCTGTTCCAATCGCCCAAATCGGCTCATAAGCAATAACGGCTTGTTTCAATTGATCGTCAGATAATCCTGCTAGGCCTTTCTCAATCTGGCTGCCTACGAAATCATTCGTTTCGCCAGCTTCCCTTTGCTCAAGTGTTTCACCGCAGCAAACGATCGGGGTCAACTTGTGGGCAAAAGCGGCATGAGCTTTTTTATTAACGGCTTCATCCGTTTCGTTGAACATTTCCCTGCGCTCAGAATGACCAAGTATGACGTAGGATACCCCAAGATCAGCCAAGGCGATTGGGCTGATTTCTCCTGTGAAAGCACCGCTTTCTTCAAAGTGCATGTTCTGTGCCCCGATTTTCACATCGGTTCCTTTTGCTGCTTGAACGAGCTGATCCAAAAATAAAGCTGGAGCACATACAACCGTATCGATTACATCTTGCTTCGGAATCAAATTGCTCACTTCTTCTAAAAAGGCAGTCGCTTCAGATAGTGTTTTATTCATTTTCCAGTTTCCTGCAATAATCGGTTTACGCATTTGGTTTCTCATCCCTTCTAATGTTGAAATATGTAACGGTTCAATCTTATTTATCGTTCAAGGCTACAACGCCAGGTAACTCTTTGCCTTCCATGAACTCAAGAGATGCACCGCCGCCAGTTGAAATATGGGACATCTTTTCTGCCAGTCCAAACTTTTCTGCAGCTGCGGCCGAATCCCCTCCGCCAACAATGCTGTACGTATCATTTGCTTCCGCCAAGGCTTGAGCAACGGTTTTCGTTCCATTCGCAAATTTATCGAACTCGAATACACCCATTGGTCCATTCCAAATGACAAGCTTGGAACTTTTGATTACATCCGCAAATAATTCACTTGTTTTTGGTCCGATATCAAGAGCCATTTTATCACTTGGAATAGCATCGATATCGACATTATCCGTCTCTGCATCAGGTGAAAATTCAGCAGTTACGACTGCATCGATAGGCAAGTGAAGTTTTACGCCTTTTTCTTTTGCACTTTCGATGAAAGATTTGGCCAATTCTATTTTGTCTTCTTCCAATAAAGAATTACCGATTTCATGACCTTGCGCTTTAATGAATGTGTAACCCAATCCACCACCAATGATCAAGTGATCGACTTTTTCCAAAAGGTTTTCGATAACGCCTATCTTATCCTTTACTTTTGCTCCGCCAATTATAGCTGTAAAAGGACGTTCTGGGTTGGATAGGGCTTTTCCAAGTACAGAAAGCTCTTTTTCCATCAGCAATCCAGCAACGGCCGGGAGATGGTGAGCTATTCCTTCAGTTGAAGCATGTGCACGGTGCGCAGCTCCGAATGCATCGTTAACATAAACATCAGCCAGTGCCGCAAATGACTTCGCCAATTCTTGATCGTTCTTCTCTTCTCCTGGATAGAAACGAACGTTTTCCAACAACAGGATCTCGCCATTTTGCATGTTTTCAATGATTGATTGAACGGTCTCGCCGTATGCTTCTTCTGCCTTTTGCACTTCTTTGCCGCTAAGTTCGCTTAGTCTTTCCGCAACAGGTGCTAAACGCAACTCTTCTACGACTTGTCCTTTAGGACGGCCAAGATGGCTGGCTAAGATGACTTTTGCGCCTTGTTCTGTCAAATAGGAAATCGTCGGCAGTGCAGCCTTGATTCTCGTATCATCCGAGATCTTTCCGTCCTGCATCGGCACGTTGAAATCAACACGGCAAAATACGCGTTTCCCCTTTAATTCAATATCTTTAATTGACTTTTTATTCATAATCCAAGAACCTCCTTAGATATTGTTATCATATTTTTGATTCTTTTAGCCAAAAAGGGAGAGGGTAAATTTCCCAACTCCCCTTTTCTCTTTTTCATTATAGTCGGTTTCCAGGAAATTATCCAAAAACAAGAAATGTAAACGCTTGACTGATTAATGACTTACTAATAATATCATCTTCTGCCAAGTTTTTTTATTATTCTAATTACAATCCTTTTTTAGCCAAATAGTCAATCAAATCAACAACACGGCTTGAATATCCTGTTTCATTATCATACCAAGATAATACTTTAACCATGTTTCCTTCCATTACCATTGTGGAAAGGGCATCGATTGTAGATGATGATGGGTTACCGTTATAGTCAGTTGATACTAGCGGAAGTTCGCTGTACTCAAGGATTCCTTTTAATTCACCTTCAGAAGCCTTTTTGAATGCTGCATTAACTTCTTCAACTGTTGTGTCTTTTTCAAGTTCAGCAACAAGGTCGACAACAGACACGTTTGGAGTAGGTACACGCATAGCCATACCATTCAATTTCCCTTTAAGTTCAGGAAGGACAAGTGCAACAGCTTTTGCTGCCCCAGTTGTTGTAGGAATGATATTCTCGGCAGCTGCACGTGCACGACGGTAATCTTTATGAGGCAAATCAAGGATTTGCTGATCATTTGTATAAGAGTGAACAGTAGTCATCATACCGCGTTTGATTCCGAATTGTTCATGAAGCACTTTAGCAAATGGAGCTAAGCAGTTCGTTGTACAAGAAGCATTAGAGATTACATGGTGGTTTGCTGCATCATATTTGTCTTCGTTTACACCCATGACGATCGTGATATCTTCATCAGATGCAGGAGCAGAGATGATTACTTTTTTCGCGCCAGCTTCTAAATGCTTAGCTGCATCCGCACGTTTTGTGAAACGTCCAGTAGATTCAACAACTACCTCTACTCCCAGTTCACCCCATGCTAATTGTGCAGGATCACGTTCAGCCAATACTTTTACTTTGTGACCATCAACAACAAGGTAATCCCCATCAACTGCTACTTTTTCATTAAGAGATCCATGAATTGTATCGTATTGAAGAAGGTGCGCTAACATATTAGCATCCGTTAAGTCGTTAATAGCAACAATCTCTACCCCAGGATTACTCAATGCTGCACGAAATACATTACGTCCAATACGTCCAAAACCATTAATACCAACTTTTACTGCCATGAAAAATTCCTCCTTTTAAGTTCGCAAATATATTAAGGGGTGTAATTCCCCTGAATTAACTCTTGTGCCGCAGCTTCATCCGTGATCAAAACGGTCGATGAAGGTGCGCCTTTCATGTAGGAACGGATAGCCTTTGCTTTAGTTTTGCCACCTGCCACAGTTATCACTCGCTTTTCAGGGCTAAGATCATCTAACTGGATGCCGACTGTCAAAACTTTATGAACAACTTTGCCGTTTTCATCGTAGTAATAACCGAATGCCTCTCCTACAGCATTTCCATCTAACAGCTTCTTTAACATTTCTGGCGAAGAATTTCTTCTCTCTGCCATCGCCATGGCATCACCGATTCCATGAATGATCATATCGGCAGACTTGATTTGGGAAATCACTTCTTTAATTGCAGGTTCCTTCTGAAATGATGCATAAACCTCACCGCTTAATTGATCGGGTACATATAACACTCTGTAGGAGGCTTGTGCCTTCTGTGCCATTTTTTCGACAATCGTATTGGCCTGATTCTGCACCGCTTCACCAATTCCCCCGCGGGCTGGGACAAACGTCAATTTCCTGGATGCTTCATCAGGTGACAACGAATTAGCCACTTCGGCCATTGTCGATCCGCCAGTAACCGCAATGATATTCTTTGAGTTCCATTCTCGTTTCATACGGTTTGCACAAGCTTTACCCAATTCTTTTTTCACCCATGGGGTTTCATCACAATTTCCTGAGACAATTATGACTTCATCCACTTGTAACAAATCCTGCAATTGCTTTTCCATTATGTCTATACCCATTACTTCACGCATTATTCCTTCTAACTTATCCAGGATTTCAATCCCTTCATCAGTCAACGTCATGCCAGAGCTGAAGATGTTAACCAGGTTCTGACTTTTCAGAAAATCAACCTCGCCTCTAAGCGTCCGCTCTGTCAAATTAAGGCTCACGGACAGACTGCGCCTTCCAACCGGCTGCATCATTTTGATATAACGCAGGATATCATATCTTTTTTGCATAACCAAAAGGAAATCGGGCAATAATTTTCTTTGTACCTCGAGTAATGTACGCATATTTAAAACTCCTAAAAAGTTAAGTTGGACATTCAACGTCCCACGTAGTCATTTTCTGTCCCACTTAAAACAAAAAAATATTCCTGCTACATATTTTATTCTAGCAGGAACGGAATGTTTCTTCAAATGATTTGAAAAATTATTTTTCCAAAAGCCTATTTAGAGCTGATTTATCAACGTTTCCGAACTGAACGATTTCATCTTTCCATTCAACGACAGGAATCATCAGCCCGAATCTCTCAAGCAAATCATCATCGGTATGGATATCGATTTCCTTATAGCCTATGCCTGACTCCACTTTCACTTCTTCGAGTACCTGCTTGGCTTTATCACATAACGGGCATTTATCCCTACTATATAAAACAAACGCGTTCGTTTCCAAAACCACTCATCCTTTTCAGTCATATCTTTTTCGTTTAGATGAAGAAGGGATCCCTAATTGTTCCCGGTACTTGGCAACGGTTCGGCGTGCCAGGATAATTCCATGCTCTTCCTTCAGCCGTTCTGCCAAGTCTTGATCCGAAAGCGGCTTTTGTTTATTTTCCCCATTGATGGCTGCCTGGAGGCTCTTTTTCGCTTGCATGCCCGACATATCCTCATCAAGGCCGACCGACTGTAAAGAAGTAGTGAAAAATATCCGCATCTCTATCGTGCCAAATGGTGTCTGTACGTACTTCCCCTTAACCGCCCGGCTTACTGTGGACTCATGTATGCCAAGTTCGTCTGCGATTTCTTTCATCGTCATCGGCTTCAAATAGTTCAGGCCATGATGAAAGCACGCCGGCTGTTTTTCGACGATGCACTGAATGACCTTCAATATCGTTTCTTTTCTCTGTTGGATTCCCCTGGAGATCCATTGGTATTCCTGCCACTTATCCTGGATAAACCGCTGAACTCCCTGATCCTTATGGCTCTTCATTCGGTTTAAATACCCTTTATCCACATTAAGATTGGGTGTGTTACCATCATAATTCCCGACAAGCAGCATGCCATCCCGAACTTCCACGACCACATCCGGCACTATATAAGAAGGTTTTTCCTGAAAAAAGAGTGATGCCGGACGCGGGTTCAACGTCTGGACATAATCAAAGACCTCTTGAATCTCCTTCAGTGTAACACCGATTTTCTTACTTAGGTCTTTCCAGCGCTTTTCAGCAAAATCGAGGAAATGGTTTTCTATGATCGATTCTGCCAGCAGATTCTCCCCTTCTGCTTTCACTTGAAGCAAAAGGCACTCTTGAAGATTCCTCGCTCCGATGCCATGCGGTTCGAGTTCCTGTAAAATCGAGAGACACTCTTCCAAAACGGCCGGAGATATGCCTGGGATGCATATATCATCCAGCTGAGTCCTTAAGTAACCGTTTTCATCAAGGTTATGAATTAATAGAAGCATTGCCTTTTGCTGCTCACCGGAAAACTGCTGGTGATTCACTTGGGACATGATATGCTGTTCCAGCGATATGGTATCTTCACTGATCTGTTCAATCCAATAGTTGGCATCATACGTATTTTTAAGAGTCCGTTTACCTTTTTTGCGGTCAAAAGTTGGCTGAAATAAAGAAGATGTTGGCTGATCTATTGACAGTAATGGGTTCTCCACCATTTTATTTTCTAAAAAAGCCGATAGCTCCTGCGAGGAGTATTGCAGCAATGTAATAGCTTGCATGAGCTCCTGGGTCATTGCCATCTTTAATGTTTGCTGTTGAAAAAGTCCTGCTTTCATATTCATACTCATCGATTCATCCCTCCCCCACTCCATTTTACATTATCAGGAGAAAATTCTACACAAAAACCCATGAAAACGCTTACGATTTTTTTCTGAATAGTTTATTTGTTTTAAATACTATATGTTAGAAACGCAAATTTAACAACTACTTTTATTGAAAAATCACCTTTTTTCAATAGTGTGGGCGAATATTTTCAAGACAGGACCGATATTACAGGATTCGATGGAATATTACGGAAAATGATCAAATTCGGCAAAAATTTTAACTCTCCTAAAAATGACCAATAAAAAATCCCCCACTTTATTAAGCAGAAGATTGGTAATGCCCTCGGCAGGAATCGAACCTGCATTTCAAGCTTCGGAGGCTTGCGTTCTATCCGTTGCACTACGAGGGCGTAATAGAAAATATGTTTTCAACAGACTTCATTATATGATAGAATACCCTCTTTTGCAAGGGTTATCAGGTTTAAAACTTTATCATTTGGGTATTATGGGTAATGTGGAAATTCATCCCTGTGCGGCATAATATATAAAACATTCTATCAGGAAGGAGCCTTAGCCAGAAAATTGTCGAACAAATTATCCATAATAGGGTTTGTTTTGTTTGACCTAAATTGACCAAAAAGTGTATCATACATACATAAAGAATTTAAATGATTCTCTTAATCGAAGGAGGAAATGAACATGAATTTAATTCCTACAGTTATCGAACAAACAAGTCGTGGGGAGCGTGCCTACGATATTTACTCCCGTTTATTAAAAGACAGGATCATTATGCTAGGAAGTGCAATTGACGATAATGTTTCCAACTCCATTGTTGCTCAATTACTATTTTTAGAAGCGGAAAATCCTGAAAAAGATATCACTCTATACATCAACAGCCCTGGCGGAAGCATCACTTCCGGTATGGCCATTTACGATACTATGCAATATATCAAACCTAATGTTTCGACAGTATGCATCGGTATGGCCGCTTCCATGGGTGCTTTCCTATTGGCAGCTGGCGAAAAAGGCAAACGTTATGCATTGCCAAACAGTGAAGTCATGATTCACCAACCACTTGGAGGAGCTCAAGGTCAAGCTACGGAAATTGAAATTGCTGCCCGCCGTATCCTTCACTTGAAAGATAAACTGAACCAAATCTTGGCAGAACGTACGGGACAACCTATCGAAGTCCTTCAAAGAGATACGGAACGTGATAACTTCATGACTTCCGAAAGAGCTCTTGAATATGGCTTGATTGACAAAGTCATCACGCGCAGCGTTCTTGATAATAAAAACTCTAAGTAATCCTGACAAAAGAAAGGCTCCGGACATCGCCATAAGCGACTTCCGGAGCCTTTTTTTCCATGATAAAAGAAAAGGATGCACATTTAGGCATCCCCTTTTTTAACCCTCTTGCTGAACGAACTCTTCCAATGCTTCCAATGCTTCTTTTTCATCGCGTCCTTCGATGATTAACTTCACGGACACACCAGAACTGATGGCAAGGCTCATTAATCCCATTATACTTTTTGCATTCACTTTCTTTCCTTCTTTTTCAAGAAAAACATCTGAATGAAAGCGGTTAGCTTCTTGTACAAAAAGAGCCGCCGGCCGAGCTTGCAAACCCGTTTTCAATTTTACCTCAACTTGTTTCTCCACCATCTTGATCTCCCCTGTTAGCTTTATTTTTTCGCAGCAATAGCCTCTCCCCCACGGAGCCTGTCAGCTATTTCATCAATCTTTCGCAATCGGTGATTAATCCCGGACTTACTGATGGTTCCCCCGGATACCATTTCCCCAAGTTCCTTTAAGGTTATATCCTGAAACGCTATCCTAAGCTCCGCAATTTCCCGAAGCTTATCCGGTAAAATGCTAAGTCCTACCGTATCCTCGATATAATGGATATTTTCAACCTGTCGCAATGATGCCCCGATCGTTTTGTTCAAATTGGCTGTTTCACAATTCACAAGCCGATTCACTGAATTACGCATATCACGGACAATCCGTACATCCTCGAACCTTAATAAAGCTGAATGGGCGCCAACTATACTTAAAAACTCGGCAATCTTTTCGGCTTCTTTCAAATAAATGATGTACCCCTTCTTGCGTTCAAGTGTCTTGGCCTTCAAGCCAAACTTATTCATTAGCTCACAAAGTGCATCATTGTGCTCTTTATAAAGTGAGAAAATCTCAAGGTGATAGGAAGACGTTTCCGGATTGTTTACCGAACCCCCTGCAAGAAATGCACCTCTTAGATAAGAACGCTTACAGCATTTCTTCCCAACAATAGTATCGGATATATCATGGAGAATTTCAAAGCCATCGCCTAAAATTTCCAAATCGGTTAAAACCCGCTGCCCTCCGGATGACATCCTGACAATATATACATTGTTCTTTTTAAGCTTCATCTTCTTACGGACCAACAGCTCGACCTGGACCTCATAACTTTTTTTCAGCAGCGTATAAATCCTTCTGGCAATCGCAGCATTCTCAGTTTGAATATCCACAACAAGCTTCCGATTAGAAAATGAAAGGGATCCGTTCATCCGGATAAGCGCACACAATTCCGCTTTACCGCAGCAATCCTTTCCCTCTAATGTTGTAAGCTCTTTTTTTGTTTCTGAAGCAAAAGACATCCATTTCACCCCCAATCGAACGCAGGTAATCTATTTTTATCAATCAAAAAGCCGTCCCCGCTTATATCTACGGTTCTATGTGGCTTTTTGTTTCATTTACAAGCATATTATAAAGCAAATCCGCCACTTTTTTCGTATCATGGCGTATTACATTCCCTTCATAGCTGAAAATGCGTTCTTGTATGATTTCAAGACCCATCATTTTTAAGCTTTCCACATCATACATGACCGGTTTGGCATATTCAGCTTGATAGCGCTGCTGAATCTCGGTTGGTATTTCCTCATTATTAACAAGTATCCTGTCAATATATGCATTTCCCATATGGTCATATATCGCTTTTATATGATCACTCGCGCTATAATCCAGAGTCTCGCCGGCTTGTGTCATCAAATTGCAAATGTACACCTTCTTCGCCTTGGAACGGGCAACCTCTTCTCCTAAACCAGGGACAAGTAAGTTAGGCAGAATGCTAGTATATAGGCTTCCTGGACCTATGACTATAAGATCTGCCTGCTTGATTTCCTGGAGAGTTTCACTAAGCGGCTTTATATGATGAGGAGACAGGAACACTTTTTTTATTTTCTTTCCTGAGAAGGGAATCTTGGACTCTCCTGTAACAATCGTGCCGTCATCCATCTCTGCATGGAGAACCACACTTTGATTCGCAGCCGGAAGCACTTTACCGCGGACATTAAGGAATTTACTCATTTCCTGGATCGCATGGACGAAATCCCCGGTCAGCGAAGTCATTGCCGCAAGTATCAAATTCCCCAGCGAATGCCCGGACAACTCATTTTTACTTTGAAAGCGATGCTGAAACATTTGTTCGACAAGGGGCTCTACATCCGATAACGCAGCCAGCACGTTACGAATATCACCCGGAGCGGGAATATCCATATCTTCGCGAAGGCGGCCTGAACTTCCACCATCATCAGCTACCGTTACGATTGCCGTTATATCCACCGGATGCTTCTTTAACCCTCTCAACAAAACAGGAAGGCCGGTTCCTCCACCGATGATCACAACCTTAGGCTGTTTCTTTTTATCTAACATCTGCTTTCCCCTTACTTTTTTCGATATCGCGATGTGATACTTGAACCCTGTAATCCTTTTTGAAGTGGTTTGAAATATACTCCGTCAATGCTACAGAACGATGCTGGCCGCCTGTACACCCAATCGCAACAACAAGCTGTGCTTTCCCTTCACGTTTATAATACGGAAGCATGAAAGCGAGCAGATCGGTCACTTTTTCCAAGAATTTTTGCGTTTCACTCCATTTTAAAACGTAACTAGACACTTCCTGTTCCAAGCCAGTCTTTGGCCTCATATGGTCAATATAATATGGATTTGGCAGGAACCGTACATCAAACACAAGGTCGGCATCTATCGGCAGACCATGCTTGAACCCGAACGACATGACATTGACTGTAAAACCGACACTTTTATCAGCAGAAAACTCCGAAGCGATTTTCTCCCTCAATTCGCGCGGTTTCAGTTGGGAAGTATTAAAGATCAACTGGGCCCTTCCCTTCAATTCGTCCAAAAGTTCCCGTTCCATTTTAATGCCTTCCAATGGCCGGCCTAATGGAGCAAGGGGGTGGGTCCTTCTCGTTTCCTTATATCTGCGTACCAAGGAATCATCATCAGCTTCAAGAAAAAGGATTCTTGGTGATACTGCAGCTGCATCCGATAAATTATCCAGTGCAAGAAACAAGGAATCAAAAAATTCCCTTCCCCTTAAATCCATGACAAGAGCCACTTTATTCATCTTATTCCCGGAGTCCTTCATTAACTCCAAAAACTTTGGCAACAGCGTGGGCGGCAAATTATCGACGCAAAAAAAGCCGAGGTCTTCAAAACTTTGAACCGCCACTGTCTTACCTGCTCCGGACATTCCGGTAATGATGACCAATTGCGTTTCACTCATCTGCCCTGTACTCATAGTTTCTCCGCCCCCATGTATAGCAATCTTTTTTATCTCTAAAAATTAACCTGGATCCAACCGGTAAGAAAGCAGCTTGAACTCAGGCGTGTAGGTAAAGGTTCCATAGATGATCCCACTGCCATGAACCATATAATCCAGGATGTGAAAATCCCCTTCAGCCATCATCAGCTTTTTAACATCTTCAACCGGATGCCAGCTAAGTTCCCCTTCTTCACAAACATCCACATTTATACCATCGGAATCCGTTGCAAAGAAAGTGAACATCATCCATTCTGATAAAACTTTATCTCCGTCCTTCATGATGAAGGTGAAAATACCTTTGATGGAAGGGTTTTTTAAATAAACGCCCGTTTCTTCGCGATATTCCCTAATGCAAGCATCGCGAACAGATTCCCCAGGTTCCATCTTGCCGCCTGGAGCTACCCACCATCCGCGTCTAGGCTTTTTCAATAAGAGGATTTGGTTATCTCTGATCAATACACAGTTTGTGACACGTTGCACGTTCTTCACCTCGATTGGCTCTGCTCGACTAATAGAAACCTTCACCCCCCGTGTTGAAGAGATTCAGTTTATATCCTTAAACCGCCGCAAGATATCCATTTGGCGATCTACAAATGCTAATAGTTCAAACAATTTGTATTTTTCATCTTCTTACCATTATGAAAGATATATATATGTTTAGTATATCTTATCATTATACTATTTTTAAAATAAGCTAACAATAAAGTAAACTTCCTGCATTGGGGGAATCTTCAATCGCAAGGAATCACATAGGTAAGCCTTTATCCTGCTTACCTCCTATTCTTCTCCACTTTCGCTTCCTAAATGCAAAGGAACGACTTGTTTCACATTAAAAACCGCTGGGGACATCCTAAAAATTGGAACTAAAGATATAGTCTCAAAGCAGGAAAACAAAAAAAAGACACAGAAACTTATTCTGTGTCCTTAAACGTTTATAATTAAAGGGGGTCAACTTCTACCCCCTACTATACCGAATCATTATTTCACGCATGTTACAACATCGTTAAAACGGAATTACGATTGTATATTCTTGTGAAATCAAGCCTTTGGCTGCAATTTTTCTTGAAGTTCCTCAACAAAATGCTGCGCGGATTGGGCGGCAATGCTTCCATCGCCTGTAGCTGTAACGATTTGGCGCAATGTTTTTTCACGAACATCACCTGCAGCGAAAATACCAGGTACACGTGTTTCCATCCGATCATTCGTTTCAATATAGCCTGTTGAGTTCAAGATGCCCAAGTTTTCAAATGGTTTCGTTAGCGGAAGCATTCCGATATAAATGAATACACCGTCTGCGTCCATCACTGTCTCTTCTCCGTTTTCAGTGGAAACTAGTGTGACACCGCCGACCTTGCCGCCTTTTTCATTGATTTCCTTCAAAGTGTGATTCCAGATGAAGTTAATTTTCTCATTGGCAAATGCACGATCTTGAAGAATCTTTTGAGCACGAAGTTCGTCACGTCTGTGAACGATCGTCACTTTCGAAGCAAAGCGGGTTAAGTACACACCCTCTTCAACAGCAGAGTCTCCGCCGCCGATAACGAACAGTTCCTTTTGCTTGAAGAATGCACCATCACAAACTGCACAATACGATACACCCCGGCCGCCCAATTCCTTTTCGCCAGGAACGCCGATTTTCTTGTATTCGGCACCAGATGAAATGATGATTGAACGTGCTTTGAATTCCTTTGAACCGGCTTTGATCGTTTTATACTCTTCACCGTCGATGATTTCCTTAACATCCCCATAGGCATACTCCGCACCGAATTTCTTTGCATGGTCAAACATTTTCGTTGAAAGTTCAGGTCCAAGTATAGTGTCGAATCCAGGATAATTTTCAACTTCCTCCGTATTGGCCATTTGCCCGCCCGGTACCCCGCGTTCTAACATCAATGTTGAAAGGTTCGCACGTGATGTATAGACAGCCGCCGTCATCCCTGCAGGACCAGCTCCAATAATAACAACGTCATAAATTTTTTCAGACATGTTTTCACTCCTCCATATTCCATTACAAATGGAACCTTCACTACGGTTAGTGTTCCCTACCTATTATCCTATATAACAAATAATTTTTCGTCCAAATATCTGCTCATCCGAGTAAGTTTTGAACCAACTTCACGTACTTAGATAAGGTGGACACCGAAATGAAATGTTTGTCTGCGATTGCCTGTTTGCTCGCCTTCTCACTTTTAAGCTGAATCCACACGTACTCCACCGCAGATGCCCATCCTGCAGGATTATTTAGCTTCTGCTCGGATTTCACCGCTTCGATGAAAACGGAAAACCACATTAAATAGAGCCCGGCTTCATTTAATTGTATCGGTTGGAAATGCTGATATAATAACTCAGCTGTGCGATCGGCAAAATCAATCGGTGTTAATTGGCGATCTTTAGCAGGACCTTGAACAAGTTCGGCATAATCACGTTCCAATTCAGTGAAATTCTGGTTTAGGTTGAGGACCTGGTTTTTCAATAGCTTCTGTTTATGAACCGAATGTTTCAGAAGGAAAATGGCAAAAAGCCTTTCTTCTATGAATTCACTTTCCAGCCTTTTTATAATAGAAGGAAAATGATGTTCAAAACCATCTGAAGTTGCATTCATATCTCCCCAAGGCTCCATGCCTTCCTTTTCCGGATTCATTTCCACGACCTTTTTCCATGCCTTTTTGGCAGCCTGTTCGTGGCCTAAGTGGTAAGCGGAAATGGTAAGCCAATAGTAGAAGGTTCCATCCCCTTCGAACCCTTGCTTTTGAAGTCCTTTAAGCCAATTATATGCAGAAGCATAATTTCCGATCAGAGCGAAGGTCGCTCCAAGCTTGAAACGGTGTTCGGATAGCATCGGCCTAATTTTCTCCAGCATCTGTATGAGCTCTTCAACCTTTGCCTCATCCTGTTGATAATGATGAAATACAACAAGGTTACAAAGCGCATGCAGGTTTCCCGGACTTTTTTCCAGTACCTCATCAAGTGTTGCAAAAGCTTCATTCACTTGACCAAGATAGAAATAGGCAAGTGCCAGGTTATTATAAGCGGACCAGTAATCCTCGTACTCGGCAATCGTTTCTTTCAGCACTTCGATCGCCTTCGGGAAATTGCCTGATTCCAGGTACTCGCGGGCTTGTTCCTGTTTGGTAATGAGCCCATCATGCTTAAAGGGATTTTCTTCTGACTCATCCGACTCAAAAGTTATCAATTCAAGCAAATCTTCTGCGTCATCGCTGAACTCCCCGTCTTCTTCTTTATCAAGATAAGCACTGGCGTGACGGTAAGCCTCCTTGAACATGCCTAAGTGGGCATAATTATTCGCCAGGAAGTAATGACATTCCGACATATAAGGATCCATCACATCCAAGATGTTTTCCAAAAGGTTGTTTGAATAATTATATTCACCGATTTCCGAGCAAGTGATAGCCAATTGACAAGCTATCATCGGTTCAGCAGGTTCAAGTTCCAGCGCACGTTCCAGGTATTTCTTTGATTTAGGTAATTCCCGTCTATGATAAGCTTTTAAACCCTTGGTGAAATAATACTCACCTGTTGGGTGAAAGGTTAGAATTTTTGCCTGTTGGCCAAATTTAGAGTCTTTACTCATGTAATCCTCCATCTACAAGTTGATTAACCATAGTATTATAACATATTGGAGAAAATTTGCCGAACAATTCAAGAAAATGGAAAACGGGAATCGTCATGTTTTCTTCAAGAAAAATTGAAGCATTTCCCTGTCATATGTTGATTCAGGATCACTGCCCGCCATCGTAAACACACACAAAAGCCCTCCTATTGACGGAGGGCAATCACCATTCATTCGGTTTCTTTCGGTACGTCCTTATCGGCATGTCTAGCCTTCAATACATCAAGCACCGCTTGGAAAGGCAGCTCCTGCTCTTGAAGAAGAACGAATAAGTGATAGAGGAGATCGGCACTTTCCATCGAAAGTTCCTCTGCATCACGGTTCTTAGCAGCAATGATCACTTCTGCCGCTTCTTCACCGACTTTCTTCAGGATCTTATCAACACCCTTATCGAATAGGTAGGTCGTATATGAACCTTCAGGCATTTCCGATTTTCTTTTTTCAATCAATCTTTCTAATTCCGTCAAGAAAGTCACATTCGCCTTCACGCCTTGTCCGGCTTCACCGTTTTGGTAAATCGTTTCGCTAAAACAGCTTGTTGCCCCAGTATGGCACGCAGGTCCTGCAGGCACGACCCGCACGACCAATGCATCTTGATCGCAGTCATACTTCATTTCGGTGATTTTCTGGATATTGCCGCTGGTTGCTCCTTTATGCCATAATTCATTGCGCGAACGGCTGAAGAAAACCGTTTCTCCTTTTTCAATCGACAATTGCAGAGATTCTTGATTCATGTAAGCAAGTGTCAGCACTTCGCCTGTTCCTGCATCTTGAATAATTGCCGGTACCAGACCTTTTTCGTCATATTTAATAGTTTCAAGATTCATCGTACAACCACTCCTTGTTGTTTGAGAAACGCTTTGACTTCTTTAACGGATGTTTCTTTATAATGAAAAATCGATGCCGCTAATGCTGCGTCGGCTTTACCTTCTTGGAAGGCTTCCTGGAAATGTTCAGCGTTGCCTGCCCCGCCAGATGCGATGACCGGAACTGAAACGGCTTCAGATACCGTTTTTGTCAAAGCGATATTAAACCCTTGTTTCTCGCCGTCACAATCCATGCTTGTCAATAAAATTTCCCCAGCACCGCGGGATACGGCTTCCTTCGCCCACTCGGTCACTTCCCATTCAGTCGGTTTCCGGCCGCCGTGGGTATATACGCGCCATGACCCAAGCCCTTCATCATATCGGGCGTCTATGGCAACCACGATACATTGGGAACCAAAATAATCAGCACCTTCATTAATTAACTCCGGACGCAGGATGGCTGCTGTATTAAGGGATACTTTATCGGCACCCGCCCTTAGGATTTTCTTCATATCCGCCAATGAATTAATGCCGCCGCCCACGGTGAACGGGATTGCCAAGCTGCCCGCTACCGCTTGAACGACGTCGACGATCGTTTCCCTGCCTTCATGTGATGCGGAAATATCCAGGAAGACAAGCTCATCGGCACCTTCTTGATCGTAAAAGGCTGCAAGTTCGACCGGATCTCCAGCATCCCTAAGGGAAACAAATTGTATGCCCTTGACTACACGCCCATCTTTTACATCGAGACATGGGATAATTCGTTTAGTGAGCATTTAACCACGCACCTTTTCTAGTGCTTCTTCTACAGTAAAGCGGTTGGTATAAAGTGCCTTGCCGATGATAGCCCCTGCAATGCCTTGGGCTTCAAACTCCTTGAGGGTGATAAGGTCTTCGAGTGAACTAATGCCTCCTGAAGCAATCACGTTTTTACCAGTTGCCTCCGCCATGGCCAATATACCTTTCACATTCGGCCCTGAAAGCATGCCATCCGTCGCGATATCAGTCACGATAAAGGTCTCGGCACCAGCATCGACCAGTAGCTTGCCAAGATCTACCGCAAGGGTTCCAGACGTTTGAAGCCAGCCGTGAGTGGCAACCTTGCCATCCTTCGCATCGATCCCGATAGCGATATGGCTTCCATATTTCCTAATCATATCTTTAGTGAAATCAGGGTCTGAAACGGCCGAGCTGCCTAGAATGACACGTTCCACTCCATTATCCAGATAATGGGCTATATCCCGTTCCGTTCGGATGCCGCCGCCAATTTGAATGCGGGCTCCTAACTCACTTGCCGCTTTAATTACGTATGAATCATTGATTCTTACTCCCTCTTTAGCTCCATCAAGGTCGACCATATGTATCCAACCGGCTCCTTGGTCCGCAAAGCTTTTAGCCATATCGAAGGGGGAATCACCATAAACGGTTTCCTGATTGTAATCTCCCTGGATTAAGCGGACGCATTTGCCTCCGCGCATATCAATCGCCGGGTAAATAGTAAAGTTGCTCATACTTCTTCCTTCCCTTCTACTAATGACAGATAATTTCTCAAGAGTGACATGCCCATATTCCCGCTTTTTTCCGGATGGAACTGCATACCGAACACATTCCCTTTACCGACGATCGCCGGAACTTCCACATCATACGTCGCCGAAGCGGTAACGAATGATTCATCTGTATCGACGTAGTATGAATGGACGAAATAAACATGTTCCTCTTCCAGCCCCTCATTCACTGGTGATGCGTGTTTGAATTCAAGTCGATTCCAGCCCATGTGCGGCACTTTATAAACCTGATCATTCGCATCCACTCCCTTAAAACGAACGACTTTTCCCGGGATGAGGGATAATCCTTTTGCCGGTCCATTTTCCTCACTTTCATCAAAGAGAAGCTGCATACCAAGGCAGATGCCTAATAGGTATCCCCCATCCGCTACATATCCCCGCAGGAATTCATCCAGCTTTTGTTTTTCCAAAAGACTCATGGCATCCCTGAAAGAGCCAACGCCGGGAAGTATGATCCCTTTCGACTTTGAAAGTTCTTTTGGGTCATCGGAAATGAATGAATCGGCACCAAGGCGCTCAAGACCTTTACTTACAGAAAATAAATTCCCCATGCCATAATCGACGATCCCGATCATTTACAACATTCCTTTCGTCGAAGGGATGCCTTTGACACGTGGATCGATTGTCGTAGCTTCATCCAATGCACGGCCAAGCGCTTTGAATATTGCTTCGATCATATGATGTGTGTTGTGACCGTAATGAACGACTACATGAAGGTTCATCCTGGCTTCAAGAGCGAATTTCCAAAGAAACTCGTGAACCAGTTCAGTATCGAAAGTACCGACCTTTTGCGAAGGAAACTCAGCCCGGAACTCCAGATGCGGACGGTTGCTTAAATCGATGACAACCTGGGCGAGTGCTTCATCCATAGGTACGAAAGCATTTCCGTAACGCTTTATCCCGCGCTTGTCTCCAAGGGCCTCCAATAACGTCTGCCCCAAGCAAATGCCAATATCTTCAGTTGTATGGTGATCATCCACGTCTGTATCCCCATTTGCATCTACTGTCAAATCAAACTTCCCGTGTTTCGTGAACAAATCCAGCATATGCGTCATAAACGGAACGCCGGTCTTAATGGAGGAATTACCTTCCCCATCCACATCAAACTTCAAACTTATTTCCGTTTCATTCGTCTTTCGCTCCACACTAGCAAAACGTTCCATTACAGCTCCTCCTCAACGGGGTACGACCCCTTTTCCCAAGATGTAAAAGCATATCTAAAGTCTTTATATCACTGATTTCACTTATTTAATCATTCAGGACCTTTTCCCGATTCATTCACACCACGTGATTCGATGGCACGGGCATGGGCCTCAAGTCCTTCCATTCGGGCAAATGCTGCGATTTTTTCTGCATTTTTGCGGAAGGCCGTTTCACTATACATGATGATGCTCGATTTCTTTTGGAAATCATCCACATTCAGCGGGCTGGAAAAACGGGCGGTTCCATTGGTAGGCAACACATGATTGGGGCCTGCAAAGTAATCCCCTACGGGCTCCGAGCTAAAGCGGCCAATGAAGATTGCACCGGCATGACGGATTTTAGCCATGATTTCAAGTGCATCTTTGGTCACAATTTCCAAATGTTCCGGTGCAAGTTCATTAATCGCTTCAACAGCTTCTGCCATATTCCCGCATACAACGATTCTTCCATAATCCCTTATCGATGCTGCAGCAATATCATGACGCGGAAGCAACGCCACCTGCTTGGTCACTTCTTCTGCCACTTCTTCTGCAAGAGATGTAGACGTCGTGACCAAAACACTGCAAGCCCGGGCATCATGCTCCGCCTGTGATAACAAGTCTGCCGCTACTTCTGCAGCGATGGCCGTTTCGTCCGCCAAGACCGCTATTTCACTTGGACCTGCGATCATATCAATGGCGACATCCCCGAATACTTCGCGTTTCGCTAACGCCACATATATATTTCCCGGACCCACTATTTTATCCACTTTCTTAATTGTTTCCGTCCCATAAGCGAGGGCAGCTATGGCCTGAGCCCCGCCAACTTTATAGATTTCCTTAACTCCGGCAATTTTGGCGGCTGCCAAAACCGCTGGCGATAATTTCCCATCTTTCCCTGGAGGAGATACCATAACGATCCGTTCCACCCCCGCGGCCTTCGCAGGCAGTGCATTCATCAATACTGACGAAGGATAGGCCGCTGTGCCTCCAGGTACATAAACACCTACAGCATCAAGAGGTGTCAATTTTTGTCCTAGCATCGTTCCTGTATCATCAGTCGTAAACCATGAATTTCGAATTTGTTTCTCGTGAAACATTCGGATATTATTCGCAGCTTCTTGAATAATATCAAGCTGCTCAGCAGTCAATGCCGCTGTCGCTTCTTCCATTTCCTGCTCCGATACAAGCAATTCTCCTGGACTGACACCATCGAAACGTTCGGTATAGGTATGTAAAGCCGCGTTTCCGCGTTTCCTGACATCATAAATAATATCCTGAACCGCTTTTCTTTGATCGGCAGTACCTGCTTCAACCGAACGTTTCAGGGAAATCCCTTCAGCAAACCGTTCTATTTTCATACCTTCACCTCATTAGCGATTCTTTACTATTCAATAATTTCTGCTAGCCGTTCCACGATTTCGGTAATCCTTGTTTCTTTAATTCGATAGCTGACAGGGTTTGCTACCAGCCTCGAAGTCACATTGGCGATTTTCGCATATTCCACAAGACCGTTTTCCTTCAATGTCCGCCCGGTTGAAACGATATCGACGATTCGTTCAGCTAAACCAATTAACGGTGCTAACTCAATAGACCCATTCAACTTTATAATCTCGACTTGCTCCCCCTGCTCGCGAAAATAACTGGAAGCAACATTCGGGTATTTACTGGCTATTTTGGGGGCGATGTCACTTATTTTCGTACCAGGCAGTCCAGCTACGGCCAAGTAGCAGGCACTGATTTTCAAATCAAGTAACTCATAGACATCACGTTCTTCCTCAAGCATGACATCCTTCCCTGCAATTCCAATGTCAGCGACGCCGTGTTCCACATAGGTTACGACATCCATCGGTTTAGCTAAAATGAACCGCAGATTCTCTTCTTCCACCTCAAGGATCAATTTCCGGGAATCATCAAACTCGGGAGGGAGACGAAAACCGGCCTTTCTTAATAGCTCTGCCGCTTCTTCAAATATTCTCCCTTTCGGCATGGCAATCGTTAAAAAGCTATTATTCATCTTTTCCATTCCCCCCGTTCCCCACGAATAAATGAACTTCAGAAAATGTCCGTGTAAAAGCATCGACATTTTGAACGACTGTAATATCTTGAATCGTTACCGATTTACCTTCGGAGCGTTTTTCCCTTGCAAAACCGATCGCTTCCAACCTTCGTTCGGGACTGAATAAAATACATTCTGGCGCGACAGGCTGAATCGGCTCCCCAAGAGCTTCTGCAAGACGATCCACCCGGATTGCAAAACCTGTGGCTGAAGCATTCCAGCCGAACTTCTCAAGCAGATTATCATACCGGCCGCCATTGCCGATTGGAGAGCCGACTTGTCCGGCATACACTTCAAATAAAGTTCCCGTGTAATAACTCATATGACTGACCAATGTTAGGTCGAAGCTCACATATTGTTCAACGTCAAATTCTTTTAGCTGTGCAGACAATTCCTTCAGTTCAGCCAAAGAATCTTGCCCTTTATTATTTTCAACCAACCCTAGCGCCTTTTCCATGGTTCCTTCACTGCCACGTAAGGAGGTAAATTCGATAAGCCGTTGTTTATCAATGGATGAAAGCGGAAGTGATTTAACATGCTCGCGATAACCAACATAATTTTTTTCATACAAAAACTTCCTTAATATAGAGGCCCTTTCCTCCGTACCTAGAATGCTCAAGAAAAACTCTTGCAGAAATCCGATATGTCCAATGGAAATTTTAAATTCCTGAAGCCCTGCAGCCTTTAGAGCATCCGCAAGCAGGGCAATCATTTCAGCATCGGCACTTATTGACTTATTTCCGATACATTCAATGCCAATCTGTTCGAATTCTGCCGGCTTGCCTCCTTCACGCTGCTGTGCCCGGTATACATTCGCGGAATAGGCCAGGCGAAGCGGAATTTGCTGTTTTAGCAGTTTGGATGCTGCGACCCGTGCAATGGGCGCTGTCATCTCGGGACGGAGTACGAGCGTATGCCCCTGGGAATCAAGAAGTTTAAACAACTGTTGATCCAATATTGCTGAAGCCTCGCCAATTGTTTCATAATATTCCAAAGCTGGCGTTTCAATAAATTGATAGCCCCACTTCTTGATTTCATCACTCATTTTATTTCTGGCCGACACTTTCGTTTCATACAGCACCGGCAATGTATCTCTCATGCCTAATGGTTTTTCAAACATAAATGGCTTTGTCACGACTGCACATCCTTTTGCAATATTGATTACTATCTATATCCAATCGGTCCGCCTATAGGCAAAAACCGATGCACCCATTCCCTATTTTGTTTATCCTTTATCTTTCCAAGGTTTTCACGCTTAAATCCAAATTTCGGATAACATATAAAAATAGTATCAAATAAAATGACATAATCCTATAAATAATCGCAATAATCTATTAAATCACTTTAGTTCGCTAATATGGTAGCAGGTTGAAGTTATTAATAGTTTACCCCTGCCCCCACCTCACGTCAAGGAAAATATGCCTAATCCCATTCCTTCAATACCACGTCGGTCTTGGATATTCTTCATGATCGGTTTAAGCCCTTTTCCCCGGATACTTCTTCCTATCTTTAGCCATTCATTGTTATTAATGTGTACCTTTTGGTTTAGCTGTTTTATAATACATAGGTGTTTGGCAATATTAGAGAAATTTAGAGGGATATGGGAATAAAGAGATATTTTTCGTTTTTTGTGGCACTTATCGTTCTTTTTTCACTGGGTTCAAGCGGAACGAAGGGTTTTGCGGCAACTAAGATCAACCAGGATGAGCTTAATGCATACCTTTCTGAAGTTAGAATGACGCAAGAAGAATTGGAAGAGTATTTATCCTATTATGACTTAACATTGAATGAACTGAAATCGGCAGAAGAGTTGCGTGAAACATTAGGACCTGCCGTCACTCCTGAGACCTTACAGAATCTACTTAAACAATATGAAATGACAGAAGCTGAACTTACTGAATTATTAATGGAATACGGCGAACTGGAAGAGGGTGATTCCATCATCGATACCTTCCATTTCATTTACGACATTGAGGATATCATCGATTTGGAAATGGATTATGATGAGGAAGAGATGGAATATGACGAGGAAGAGATCAGCGATTTAATGGATGGTCTCTTTACTGAGATCGGCCTTACTGACGAAGAGCTCGACAGATTCATGAACCACCTTTTGCCTATCGTCGAAGACCCTTCTTTTGAATCTCGTTTAATGGCGATCTCCGATAGGATGAATCAACTCGAGTATTTTGAAACAATTGATGAATTATCTGCAGAACAAGTGGCAGAATTGCTTTCGATATATAATGATCTTCAAAGCTTGCTGCAAATTCAATTCAAATTTTCTTTAATTCAGGATGGTGTCACGACAAACCTATCCCTTGAGGCATTATTCCAGCTTAAGGAATTGACGAATGCTAGTTTACTAGTTTCCATTTATGATTTAAACGGCCATTTCCTGCTCGATTTTACATTGACTGGTGAAATGATCGGTTCCGATTTAGTGAAAGAAACCGGCAATGACATAAAACAGTCCACCGAGGTCATTTCTAAAGTGGCTGAGGTAAAAAAAGAAAAGAAGAAACCGGCAAAACCTGAGCATAAAACGGAAAAAGGCGGAGTGCTTCCTAAAACGGCAGGTAATTATTTATTCGGTGCTTTATGCGGTTTAGTGTTGATGGGTATCGCTTTCGGATTAATTAGAAAAGCGAGACTCACTAATTAAGATGAGCAAAAACAGGCAATCCAGGCATAAGAAAAAATCGTTGCTTATCACTGCAGTATGCTTTTTAACCTTAGGTTTTTATTTTACAACGTCAAACGCTTATACGCTGTTAAAAGGCTATGCCCTTTATAAATGGAATGAATCTGACACGACGGAAGCGACGGCTAAGCTCACCGAACCGAAGACGAAAGCAGTTAGTCCCGATGGGCTTGAACTATATGAAGAACGACCGGAGACAGGTGATTTGATGGGTGAGCTTTATATCCCAAAAATCGAAGCAACACTCCCGATTTATCACGGAACGGATGAAGATGAGCTCGAAAAGGGCGTCGGTCATTATGCGGGTTCCGTCCTTCCCGGTGAAAAGGATAATTCCGTTTTATCCGGTCATCGAGATACAATTTTCAGAGATCTAGGTGAAGTCGGCGAGGGTGACTTGCTGATTGCCAAGACAGAAGCAGGTACGTTTACATATAAAGTGAGGAAGGTCCGTATCGTCGATGCGGATGACCGTACCGTGATCGTTCCCAAGCCTAAAGCCACACTTACAGTAACAACCTGCTACCCTTTTTCATATATTGGTAGTGCACCGGAACGGTACGTATTGGTTGCCGATTTATTGAAATTGGAATAGATAAATGAGATGCGGGGCTGAAGTCGTTCAGCTCCCTCTTCATAAATCTTTACTAGATGATAGGAGGACAAGCTCAATATGGAAAAACAGGCACAGGAAAGGTTTTTTCAAATTTTAAAAGAAACCTATGATACGACGGTGAACCAGGAAAATATATCAATCAACGAAGTGATAGAGCATCTAAAGAATGAACTGACTCCGTTATACCCAAAATGCCATTAAAAAAGGACCTGCCGCATATTAGGGCAAGTCCTTTCTTTTATCATAAGGAAGTTTGCTGCTCTCTCTCAAGCATTTCCTCTTTGGTATATATGATTTTCATTGGATTCCCCCCAACGAAAGCTCCCTCCGGAACATCCTTATGGACAAGCGTCCCCGCAGAGACAATCGCCCCATTACCAATTGAAAGTCCTGGAAGAATGGTCGAATTCGCGCCAATCAATACTTCATCGCCAATGACTACTTCTCCTAAACGATATTCATGAATCAAATATTCATGAGCAAGAATCGTCGTATTATAGCCAATGACAGTATTTATTCCGACCGATATTTTTTCCGGAAACATCACATCCGGCATGACCATCAAGGCAAACGAAGTATGCTTCCCGACCTTCATATGTAAAAAAGTCCTGTATAGCCAATTCTTCATGCCCAGAAAAGGCGTGTAACGCGCTATCTGTATCACCACAAAATTCTTGACGACTTTCCAGAATGGAACGGTCTTAAATACATGCCATAGTGAATTGGCCCCTTCAACTGGATAGCGGGACGTGCGCCTCATTTTTTTCTAGCCTCCGTGAGTTTTTCAACCTCAACGATATTCAATAAATCCGCCATCTGCTCAAGCATATAATCAGGGTGATAGCTTTCCAGGAATTCACGGCCTTTAATGGACCAGGAGACCCCTGCCGTTTTTGTACCTGTATTTTTCCCGCCCATGATATCATGATAACTGTCGCCAATCATGATCGCTTCTTCAGGGACCGAACCGAGTTGATGTAAAGCTTTTACCAAAGGCTCTGGGTCCGGCTTTGCCTTTTCCACCTCATCCAGTGTGACCACCACTTCAAAGAACTGATCCAATTTGCTTAAACGCAGGCCCTTTTCGACGACATCACGCTTCTTTGTCGTAACGACTGCCAATTTATAACCGCTCTGCTTCAGCGTTTGAACGGTTTCGAACACCCCGTCAAATTGTGTGACAAGCAAATCATGGTTCCTCCAATTATGCTTCCGATAGTATGCGATCATTTCATCCACACGTTTTGGATCAATGGAAGAAAACGTATCGACCAAAGTCGGTCCGATAAATGGAATGATATCTTCCCGCTTGTACTTTCCAGGACAAAAGTGGTTTAAAGTTTCTGTAAAAGAGGCGATGATCAATTCATTTGTATTAATCAACGTACCATCAAGATCAAATAATAATGTAGTTATGTTACTGTTACTGTTCATATACAGCTTCCTTTCTCTGTACCCTATCAGTCCGATTCCATATATACGCAACGACCATCGTTAAAACAATGGCAGTGAGCAGCCGAATAAGTAACAGCGGCAAGACCGGAATCCCCAGCGGAATAAAAATCAGTGTGTCTTCTACAACAGCATGGCAGGCAACTAAAAAGATGAATGCAATCGTCATATCCTTCTTCGAAACATTATCCTCTTTAGCCGCTTGAATCATTACGCCTGCGCCATATGCCAAACCGAGAGTCAGGCCTGTAACGAAAGGCATGGAAGCATTCGGCTTCATCCCCAGGACCTTCATGAAAGGAGCAAGGGTCTTCGAGAAGGCTTCCAGCCACTTTAAATCCTTCATGATTTGAACCGCCACCATGAGCGGAATAACGATGACCGCCAGCTGGCCAATTCCTGAAAGGGCCTGGATGACCCCATGCAAAATGATTGCTCCCGTTCCGTTAATCTCTGCAGCCTCCCCGATAGCCGTTCCTTGGGCCATTTCAGATCCGCCCTGCCAAACAAAATTGATGACGACCGCGGACAAAAGCGCAAGCCCGATCCGTACTGTTAGAATGACCCACAGCTTGACACCGGTTTTCATCGCCACACCTGACTCAATCAATAAATTATGTGAAAAAGATAGCATCATAGCGATGATAAAAACTTCTTTCACAGTCAAATCAAGCGTTAATATGCCAGCAATCGCTGCGTATAAATTCAGGAAATTCCCTAATACAAGAGGAATTGCAGCATCCCCTGGAAGACCGATGAGATTCATCAAAGGCGCTATCAAGTTGATGATGAACGGCAATACAGGCGTATATTGAAGCACAGTGACGATCAGAGTAACCGGAAATATCACTTTCCCCAAAGACCAGGTTGTATTCAAGCCTGAAAGAAGTCCCTTTTTAACCGAATCTACTATCACTATGCCCTCTCCCTTTTCACATATTACCTATGCATCTAAATATCTTTTGTCTGAATGCCCGCGGACCCTTCTATAGACCACTAAAGCAATGGCTACAACTACCAACACTATCGAAATCACTTGTGCGATACGCAGTGACTCCGTCAGCATCAAACTGTCCGTCCGCAATCCTTCGATGAAATAACGTCCGATGGAATACCATATTACATAGGTTAAAAACAGTTCCCCCCTGCGCAAGTTCACTTTCCGTAAACTTAAGAGAATTATGACTCCGAGGATATTCCAAATCGATTCATACAAGAAGGTCGGGTGATAATACGTACCGTTTATGTACATTTGATTTATGATGAATTCAGGCAAATGCATATTTTCAAGGAATGACCTTGTTACTTCTCCCCCATGCGCTTCCTGATTCATGAAATTACCCCAACGGCCAATCGCCTGCCCCAACAATAAGCTCGGTGCAGCAATATCCACCAGCTTCCAAAATGAGACCTTCTTGACCTTTGCAAAAACGATTGCAGTCAGCACCGATCCGATCAACGCACCATGTATGGCAATTCCGCCATTCCATATTTTTATGATATCCCCCGGGTTTTGTGAATAGTACTCCCATTGGAAGATCACATAATAAATACGGGCACTAATGATCGCGATCGGGACAGCAAACAAAATCAAATCAGTAAATATTTCCTTATCAAGACCTCTTCGCTCAGACTCCCTTAATGCGATAATAAGTCCCAATAACACACCGAAACCGATGATTAGCCCATACCAATGTACCTGGATGGGCCCTAGATCAATCGCTATCGGATTCAGCGGCTGTATTCCTTGTTCCATTTTGTCCCCTCTTTTCCTATAACCTTTTAAAATTCATCATGTTCCGGATCTGCAATGGCATGGTTCAAGCGATCAGAAAACTGTTCTGCAGCATTTACTCCCATTCGTTTCAGGCGGTAATTCATGGCTGCCACTTCAATGATAACAGCTAAATTTCGCCCTGGACGGACAGGTACGGTAATTTTCGTCACTTCCGTATCGATGATTTTCATTTTCTCTTCATCAAGGCCAACCCGGTCATACTGCTTATTTTTTTCCCATAGTTCCAGATTGATGACGATTGAGATCTTTTTATTGCTGCGGACTGCACCAGCTCCAAAAAGTGTCATTACATTTATGATTCCCAATCCCCTAATTTCAAGAAGATGTTCGATTAAATCCGGGGCATTCCCGACCAGTGTATCTTGATCTTCCTGCCTGATTTCGACGCAGTCATCGGCTACGAGACGATGACCCCGTTTCACTAATTCCAGGGCTGTCTCACTTTTACCGACTCCGCTTTTACCGGTGATCAACACACCTAAACCATAGATATCCACCAATACACCATGAACGGCAGTGGTTGGCGCCAACCTGCTTTCAAGGAAATTGGTCAGACGGCTGTATAACCTTGTCGTCTTCATATTGGATCTCATCACAGGAACGGATTCCCGCTCAGAAGCTTCAATCAATTCTATCGGCACTTCCTGACCACGCGTAATGATGATTCCTGGAGTGAAGTCCCGGCACAACTCTTCCATCCTCTGTATTCGATCCGGTTCATTCAACCGATTAAAAAAGGACATCTCCGTCATACCTAAAAGCTGTACTCGATCTGCTGGATAATAATCAAAAAAACCGGCTATTTCAAGTCCGGGACGAGATAAATCACTCGTGACGATCGGTCGGTTAATTCCTTCTTCCCCACTGATAAGTTCTAGACCGAACGCTTCTACTATATCCTTTGTACGGACTTTTGCCATATATCTTTCCTCCTTCTGGAGCGATGCTATTTTTTGAGATACTTTTTCTATTTTAGCATTTTTCTGTTAATAACCAAACAATGCATTATCGATTTATCGTTTTTTTATTCACTCCGCACGGATTGGCCACGTGAACAGGAAAGAGATGAGGATGAACATAAATAAAAGAAAGCCCGCCATTTTATATTGGCCGGCTCACTTTGGAGACGAAAGGGATAGGAAAACGTACCTTCATCAAATGATATTCCCGAACCAACTCCAAGCACCCCCTTAGGTGTGGTTTCGCTAAAATTGCATGTTGATTTCCGCTCCAGTCACTCGCTTATCCAGAGGCGGTCGTGGAGCCTCCTCGGCTTGCGCCTGCGGGGTCTCCCCTAGACGCGCTTTTCCCGCAGGAGTCTCGTACCTCCCTCTCCAATCAACCTTATTATTAAATTTTGAACAATCCATAAAAAAATGCAGGCAAACTCGTTTTCCATCGAGTTTGCCTGCATTTTGCGCCGCCAGTGAACTTCCCTTTTCAGGAAACCGTTATTGCTGCAGTCTTCGTTTCTGCAAAAACATGAAGCACAGGAACCTCTTCTTTAACCGTCTTGAACTTAAGGACCTTCTGAACCACATCACTTTTCTCTTCGATGATGGTCATCCCTTCCAAAGTTACATTAAAGCTTCCTAAATTGGATTTCAACTCTCCTTCGATCGCCTTGCCTGGAGGCAGGGTCAGCTGGACTTTTCCAGTGACTGACTTAGCATGGATCGAATCGCAATCCATTCCTGAATTCGTACAGATGACTTCACCATTGAACGTTTGGACATCCAATTTCTTGAAGTACCCATCGGCATTAATTGCTCCATTCAAGGTCTCGGCTTCCAAGTCATTAAAATTGGTATCTGAAATGGTGATCATCCCGTTACCAGTTTCAAGCTCACAGAAATCACCCGTACCCTGCATGATATGAATGGCACCATTCGCCGTTTTCGCTTTAAAGTTCTCTGATTTCAATGATTCAGCCGTGATTGCGCCATTGAACATCCTTACATGAATGTCCTCATATTCCTTTCTTGGAATGTACATGGTCGTATCAACCTTTATGGATTTTTCACGAACCTTGAACTTCAATTTTCCATTTTCAATCGTGAAATCGACTTCTTCCAAAAAGTTTTTCCTGGCTTCTTCTATATCTTCCACACGGTATACCTTAGCTTGGCATTCCACCCGGACATCATCATGGTCCCATGCGGCGATTTTCATTTTCCCATTTGCTATATCTACATCAACTACATTCAGGAAATCTTGATCATGCTGGAAAATATGACTGACCTCCACAGATTTCCCGAAATTGAAATCAAGATCCGTTTCTTTGATTTTCTTAAAAGCACTTTCAACGAAATCCATAATCTTTTCTTTCGATGACTGGATATTCTTCTTAAACGTATCCTGATTGCTTCCTTCGCTTTTCTTATCCACGACTACCGTCGATAATTCATTTTGCAATTTCTGCTCTTTAGCTTCACTTTCCTGACTGGCTTTATCTAATTCTTCCAATAGGCCCATGGCTTCTTCCGCTGATAACTTTCCATCCTGAATCATTTCTAAAATTTTCTTTCTTTCCTCCTGCATGAACATTCCTCGCTTTCTTCTATCATTTTATTCATACATACGCCTAGATATCTAAAAAGTTTCATAAATACCGTTTTTCCCATCATTCGACAAACGAAAATGACAATTTCCGAAAAGGAAGATGTTTGATTTCCCCGGAAATATCTTGTTTTCCCATTCTTTAATCAAATGATTGATTAAATGCACACCGTCATTTTTCTACAAAAAAACAAGCCTGATGGCTTGTTCAAGACTGTAGATAAACTCGAAGAAAAGCCAGTTGATCTGACCCAATAAAGTTAGACATATAATTTAAGCAGCTTCTAAGACCTGAGTTCGGTATTCTATCGGACTCAGG